>NZ_SRLW01000187.1:0-19687 GCF_006518215.1 Myxococcus sp. AB025B | reverse complement strand
GAGTGGGTGAGGACGAAGGGAGCGCCGGAGTCCTGGAGCATGAAGGCGAGGCGCTCGCGAGGGTAGGCGGAGTCGAGTGGGACGTAGGCGGCGCCGGCCTTGAGGATGGCGAGGAGGGCGACGAGGGAGTCGACGGAGCGCTCGAGGCAGAAGGCGACGCGGACTTCAGGCCCGACGCCACGAGCGCGCAGCAGGTGCGCGAGCCGATTGGCGCGCTGGTTGAGGGCGGAAAAGGAGAGGGACGCGGAGTCGTCGAGGACGGCGAGCGAGTCAGGCGTGAGGGTGGCCTGGGCCTCGAAGAGCTCGTGGAAGGCACCCTTCCAGGGCAGTTCACGGCGCGTCGAGTTCCAGTCGACGAGCACGCGGCGCCGCTCCTCGGCGGACAACATGTCCAGCTCGCTCAGCCGTGAGTCCGGCGAACCGAGCGCGGCTGCGAGCAGGGTCCCGAAGTGCTCCACCATCCGGACGATGGTGGCCTCCTCGAACAGGTCCGTGCGGTAGCCCAGTCCGCCTTCGAGTCCCTCGCCCAGCGTCAGGGTGAGGTCGAACTTCGCGCTCGGGGCGCCCGAGTCGAACGCCTCCAGACGCAGGGGTGCCTTGACCTCCGTGCTTCCACGCACCTCCATGCTCGTCGTCGGCGCGTTCTGCAGGACGAGCATCACCTGGAACAGCGGCGAGTGGCTGAGCGTGCGGTGGGGGTTGAACTCCTCGACGAGCTTCTCGAAGGGCACATCCTGGTGCTCATAGGCAGACAGCGTGGTGCGCTTCACCCGAGCGAGCAGCTCACGGAAGCGCAGCGACGCGGGGACCTGCGTGCGCAGGACCAGCGTGTTGACGAAGAAGCCGATGAGGCCCTCGGTCTCCGCGCGCGTGCGGCCCGCGATGGGTGAGCCCACGGCGATGTCGTCCTGCCCCGAGTAGCGGGACAGCACCACCTGCCACACGGCGAGCAGCGCCATGAACGGCGTGATGCCCTCTTGCTGGCAGAAGGCCGCGAGTCGCTCCGCCACGGAGCGAGGCAGACGCACGGGGACCGTGGCCCCCCGGTTCGTCTGCACGGGAGGCCTGGGCTTGTCCGTGGGCAGCTCCAGGAACGGCGGAGCGTCCGCGAGCTGCTGCCTCCAATACGAGAGCTGCCGCTCCAACGCCTCGTCACGCAGCCACGCACGCTGCCACGCGGCGAAGTCCGCGTATTGGATGGGCAGGGGCTCCAACTGCGAAGCCCGTCCGCTGAGCTTCGCGGAGTAGAGCTCCGCCAGCTCACGGAGCAGCACGCCCATGGACCAACCATCCGACGCGATGTGGTGCACCGTCCCCACGAGCACGTGTCGCTCGGCCTCCAGCTTCAGCAGGAGCACGCGCAGCACCGGGCCGCGCTCCAGGTCGAACGGGCGTGAGGCCTCCTCGCTCACCCGCCGGTGGGCCTCGTCGAGCCGGGTCACCTCGGGATGCGACTGGAGATCCACCACGGCCAGGGGGACCGGAGAGGAGGCGTGGATGTGCTGACGCGGAGCGCCCTCGTGCGTCACGAACGTGGTGCGGAGGGACTCGTGTCGGTCGACGAGCGCCGTGAAGGCCCCCTGGAGCGCCGCCACGTCGAGCGGCCCCTGAAGGAGCAGCGCGAGCGGGATGTTGTACGTCGAGCTGCCCGGCTCCAACTGGTCGATGAGCCACAGGCGCTGCTGGGCGAAGGACAGCGGCAGCTCGCCCGAGCGCGGCACCGGCACCAGCGCGGGTGTCTTCGTGCCCGCGGACGTGCCGGAGGTCTGCGCGAGCCGAGCGGCGAGCGTGGCGACGGTGGGCGACTCGAAGAGCGCGCGCAGCGGCAGCTCCAGGTCGAGCGTCCTGCGCACGCGGGAGACCACCTGCGTGGCCAGCAGCGAATGTCCGCCCAGGGAGAAGAAGTTGGCGGTGACGCTGACCCGGTCGAGCTGGAGGACCTCGGCCCAGATGCCGGCGAGGGCCGTCTCGAGCGCGTCACGCGGCGCGACGAAGAGCGTGTCCTCGGCGCTCTGCTCCGGAACGGGCAGGGCCTGCCGGTCGACCTTGCCGTTGGGCGTCAGCGGCAGGGCCTCCAGGGGCACGAAGACCGTGGGCAGCATGTACTCGGGCAGGTGCTCGCGCAGCGCGGCCACCAGGGCCACGGTGTCGACCAACCCGGACACGAGGTAGGCGACGAGCCGGTGCTGGCCGGGCACGTCCTCACGCACCAGGACGACGGCGTCGCGAATGCCCGGTTGAGTGCGGAGCGCGGTCTCGATCTCCCCCAGTTCGATGCGCAGGCCGCGCAGCTTCACCTGGAAGTCGGTGCGGCCGAGGTACTCGAGCTGTCCCTCGGCGAGCCACCTCGCCCGGTCACCCGTGCGATAGAGCCGCGCTCCAGGCGAGGAGGAGAACGGGTCGGGGATGAAGCGCTCCGCGGTGAGCGCGGGCCTGCCGAGGTACCCGAGTGCCACCTGTGCGCCGCCCAGATACAGCTCGCCCGGGACGCCCGCGGGCACGGGGTGCAGCGCGCCGTCCAGGACGTAGGCACGCGTGTTGGCGACCGGCCGGCCGATGGGGATGGAGCCTCCTGCCACGGCCTCGCCCACGACGGTGGACGTCGAGTCGATGGTGACTTCCGTGGGGCCGTAGAGGTTGACCAGCCGCGTGCTGGAGAGTCGCTCACGGACCATCGATGCGAGCGACGTGGACAGCGCCTCGCCTCCGCAGAACAGCCACTTCAGCGACGTGACACGCGACAGCGAGGGCTCATCCAGCGCGAATCGGAGCAGCGACGGAACCAGCTGGAGCACGGTGATGCCATGCCGGATGACGGAGTCGAGCAGCAGCGCGGCGTCGCGGTGTGCATCCCGCGGCGCGAGGACCAGCGGCGCGCCGACGAGCAGCGGCGCCCAGCACTCCCAGACGGAGGCGTCGAAGGCCAGCGGCGTCTTGAGGAGCACCTTGTCCTGGGCCGTGAGCGGGAAGGCCTCGAGGAACCACGCCATGTGGTTGGCGAGGGCTCGATGCGGGATGAGCACGCCCTTGGGCTGACCCGTGGAGCCGGACGTGTAGATGACATACGCCGGCGCCTCGGGCTCGTGACGCGCGGAGAACGGCTCCGCGGATTCGCGCGCGAGGGCCTCCTGGTGCGCCGCGGAGTCCAGCCGCTCGGCCGTGACACCTTCGGGCAGCAGGTCGAGCAGGGACTCCTGGGTGAGCACCAGCCGCGCGCCGCTGTCGCGGAGCATGAAGGCCAGGCGCTCGCGCGGATAGTCGGGCGAGAGCGGGAGGTACGCGGCGCCCGCCTTGAGGATGGCGAACAGGCAGACGGGGAGCTGGAGCGTGCGGTGCGAGAGGAGGGCGACGAAGTCCCCCGGCTTCACGCCACGGGAGACCAGAAGCCGCGCGAGCTGGTTCGCGCGCGCCTCGAGCTGACGGTACGTGAGCGCTCCGTCATCGGAGAGGACCGCGACGGCCTCGGGCGTGAGCCGCGCCTGCTGTTCCACGCGCCGGTGGACGAAGGGCTCCGTGGGGAGGTCCCAACGCGTGTCGTTCCAGTCGACCAGGACCTTCTGCTGCTCGTGCGCGGTGAGCAGCGCATGGCCGGAGATGGGCACGTCGGGGCGCGAGACGAGGGACTCGACCAGTTGGGTGAAGTGGAGCGCGAGCCGCTCGATGGTGGCGTGCTCGAACAGGTCGGAGTTGTAGCCGAGCGAGCCGGCATATCCGTCCGGCAGCTCCACGAGGTTGAGGTTGAGCTCGAACTTGGACGTGGTGTCGTCGATGTCGACGGGGCTGAGCGTCAGCTCCTGCTTCTGGATGGCCGAGGCCGGCGTGTTCTGGAGCGAGAACAGGACCTGGAACAGCGGGCTGCGGCTCAAGTCACGCGCGGGCTGGAGCACCTCCACCAGACGCTCGAACGGCACGTCCTGATGCGCGTAGGCGCCGAGCGCGGACTCCTTCACCTGCTCGAGCAGGTGCTGGAACGACGCCTGCCCATCGATGCGCGCGCGGAAGACGAGCGTGTTGACGAAGAAGCCGATGAGGCCCTCGAGCTCCGAGCGCTGACGGCCCGCAATGGGAGAACCGACGGTGACGTCGTCCTGGCCCGAGTAGCGCGACAGCAGCACCTGCCACGCGGCGAGCAGCACCATGAAGGGCGTGGCGCCCTCGCGCTGGCACAGCTCCGCGAGCTTCCTCCCCGTGGTGGCCGGCAGGAAGACGCCGACATGGCCACCGCGCGAGGACATGACCAGCGGCCGCGACTTGTCCGTGGGCAGGTCCAGGGCCGTGACGCCGGCGAGCTGACGGCGCCAGTAGGAGAGCTGTCCCTCCAGCACGTCACCCTGGAGCCAGGCGCGCTGCCAGATGGCGTAGTCGGCGTACTGGAGTGTCAGCGGCGGCAGCGGTGACGGCTTGCCGTGCGCGAAGGCGTCGTAGAGGGCGGCGACCTCCTGGATGAGCACGCCCATGGACCAACCGTCGGAGACGATGTGGTGCATGTTGAGCGCGAGCACGTGCTCGGTGGGTGACAGGGCCAGGAGCTGGGCGCGGATGAGCGGCCCGGTGGACAGGTTGAAGGGGCGGGCGAGCTCCTCGAGGAGCAGGCGCTTCACCTCCGCGTGAGCCTGTGTGGACTCCAGGGACTGGAGGTCCACTCGGGCCAGCGGCAGCTCGCCGTGCGGCGCGATGCGCTGGAAGGGCTGGTCGTCCTGCTGGAAGAACGTGGTGCGCAGCGCCTCATGACGCCGCACCAACTCGTCGAAGGCGCGCTGGAGCGCCGCCGTGTCGAGCGATCCCTCCAGCCGGACGAACGACGGCATGTGGTACGCGGCGCCGCCGGGCTGGAACTGGTCGATGAACCAGAGGCGCAGCTGGGCGAAGGACAGCGGCACCGCGCCGTCGCGCGGCACGGCGACGAGGGGAGGCGCGCGGCCGGCTCCAGGTGTCTCGTCCTCGATGCGGGCGGCGAGGGAGGCCACCGTCGGCGCCTCGAAGAGCGCGCGCAACGGCAGCTCCAGCTCGAACGCCGAGCGGACGCGCGAGATGACCTGCGTGGCCAGCAGCGAGTGCCCACCGAGCGCGAAGAAGTTGTCGGTGATGCTCACCCGCGGCAGGTGCAGCACCTGGGAGAAGATCTCCGCGAGCTTCTCCTCCCGGGGCGTCCGGGGCGCGACATACGGAGCCTCTCGCTCCTGCTCATTCACGTCCGGCGCGGGTAGCTGGCGCCGCGCCACCTTGCCGCTCGGCGTGAGGGGGAGCGCCTCCAGCGTGACGAACGCGGAGGGCACCATGTACTCGGGCAGGCGCTGGAGGAGCGCGGCCCGCAGGGCTTCGAGGCCCGGCGACGCGGACTCGGCCGTGGGCACCAGATACCCCACGAGGCGCTTGAGGCCGGGGACGTCCTCGCGGACCGTGGCGGCCGCATCGCGGATGCCCGGGAGGGCGCGCAGCGCGGATTCGACCTCGCCCAGCTCCACACGGAAGCCACGCAGCTTCACCTGACCATCCAGGCGGCCGAGGAACTCGACGGTGCCGTCCGCCTTCCACCGCGCGGAGTCGCCCGTGCGATAGAGCCGCGCGCCCGGCGTGGGACTGAACGGATGGGGGACGAACTTCTCCGCCGTCAGCTCGGGGCGGCCCGCGTACCCCAGCGCGAGGTGGGCGCCGCCGATGAACAGCTCGCCGGGAACGCCCACGGGCGTCGGCTGTCCGAGCGCGTCCAGCACGTAGAGCTGCGTGTGCGGCAGCGGGCCGCCGATGGACGGCAGCCGGGGCCAGGACGCGGGAGGGCCCTGGAGTCGGAACGCCGAGACGACGTGCGTCTCCGACGGGCCGTACTGGTTCTCCAGGATGCAGCCCGGGAGCCGCTCGAAGAACGCCACCAGCGCGGGCGTCACCTGGAGCTGCTCACCGGCGGTGACGACCTCGCGCAGCGCGGACGGAAGCGTGGCGCCGTGCGCGACGGCGTCCGAGATGGCCTGGAGCGCGACGAAGGGGAGGAAGAGCCGCGCGACGCCCTGCCGGTGCATGAAGTCGAGCAGCGCGGGGATGTCCTGCCGCAGTCCTCCCGTGGGGAGCACCAGCGTGCCGCCGGCCCACCACGTGGAGAACAGCTCCTGGCAGGAGACGTCGAAGCTGAGCGACGCGAATTGGAGCGTGGTCGCCGAGGGCACTGGCGACTGGCTCAGCTGCCACGTCAGCAGGTGGCTCAGCGCGCGGTGCGGCAGCGCGACGCCCTTGGGCCTGCCCGTGGAGCCCGACGTGTAGATGACGTAGGCGGGGGACTCCGGCGAGACGAAGACCTCCGGGGCGTGCGTGGACCGGGTGGCCAGGTCCTGTGCCTCCTCATCCAGCAGCACGAGCCTCGCGCGTGACGCGGGCACCGAGGCGCGCAGCGTGGAGTGCGACAGGACGACGGGCGTCGCCGAGTCCTCGAGCATGAAGGCCAGGCGCTCGGCGGGGTAGTTCGGGTCCAACGGGAGGTAGGACGCGCCGGCCTTGAGCGACGCCAGCACGGCGACGGCCATGTCCAACGACTTGTCCAGGCAGATGCCCACGGGCACACCCGCCTCGACGCCGAGCGCGAGCAGCCGATGCGCGAGCTGGTTGGCGCGGCCTTCGAGCTGCGCATAGGTGAGCGCGCTCGTCCCATCGGTGACCGCGATGACGTCCGGCGTGAGCCTGGCGCGCGCGCTCACGGGCTCGTGGATGGGCGTGGCGGTGTGCGGCCCCTTCGCGGTGCTGTTCCAGTCGACCAGGAGCCTGCCGCGCTCCTCCTCGGCCAACAGCGGGGCGCTCCAGATGGACTGCTCGGGGGCGTCCACGACGGACGCGAGCAGCCGCGTCCAGTGCGACCGCATCCGCTCGGCCGTGCTCCGGTCGAACAGGTCCGTGTTGAACTCGAGCATGCCTCCAATGTCGTTGCCGGAGTCGAACAGGAGCAGGGACACGTCGAACTTGGCGGTGCCGCTGTCCACGTCCAGCGTGTCGGAGTCGCCGCCGTCGCCGCCGGTGCGCTCGTAGGTCTGGAGCGCGAGCAGGGCCTGGAAGAGCGGTGAGCGGCTCAGGTCGCGCTCGGGCCGCAGCTCCTCCACCAGCTTCTCGAAGGGCACGTCCTGATGGGCATAGGCCCCCAGCGTCGTGTCACGCACCTGCTTCAGCAGCTCGCGGAAGCTCAGGCCGGGCGTGAGCCGGGCGCGCAGGGCGAGCGTGTTGACGAAGAATCCGACGATTCCCTCCACCTCGGACTGGTGCCGGTTGGCGATGGGCGAGCCGACGACGATGTCGTCCTGTCCGGAGTAGCGGGCGAGCAGCACCTGGAAGGAGGCCAGCAGCGCCATGAACGGCGTGACGCCCTCGCGCTTGCACATCGCCTGGAGCCGCGCGGTGAGCTCGCGTCCCAGGCGCACGTTGAGCGTCGAGCCGTTCGCCGTCTGCACGGGCGGCCGGGGCCTGTCCGTGGGCAGCTCCAGCACCCGCGGCGCACCCTCCAGCTGTGTCCTCCACCACCCGACCTGCCGCGCGAGCACCTCGCCCTGCAGCCAGCCTCGCTGCCACACGGCGTAGTCCGCGTACTGGTACGTCAGCGGCGGCAGCGGAGAGGGCTGCCCGCGCGCGAAGGCGTCGTAGAGCACGCCAATCTCGCGCGAGATGATGCCGTTGGACCACGCGTCGGAGATGATGTGGTGCTGGGTGACGAGCAGCACGTGGCGCTCGTCGGACAGGCGCAGCACGGAGGCGCGGAGGAGGGGCGCCTGTCCCAGGTCGAAGGGCTTCTGGGCCTCGGCCGCGGCCAGCTCGAGCGCCCGGGCCTCGCGCTCCGCTTCCGGAAGCGCGCTCAGGTCCACGACGGCGAGGCGGAGCTCCGCGTGCTCGTGGATGCGCTGGAAGGGCACGCCGTCCGGCTGCACGTGGAAGCTGGTGCGCAGGGCCTCGTGGCGTTGCACGAGCGCCTGGATGCCCTTCTCCAGCGCGTCCAGGTCCAACGCTCCGTCGAGGGGGAGCGCGGACGGCACGTTGTAGAACGGGCTGTCGGGCTGGAACCGGTCCAGGAACCACAGGCGCTGCTGCGCGAAGGACAGCGGCAGCGGGGCGCCATCGCGCGGCACCAGGAGCAGCGGCGGACGCACCGGCCCCCTGCCCGCGAGCGCCATCGCGTCGAGCCGGGCGGCCAGGGTCTCGATGGTGGGCGCCTCGAACAGCTCCCTCAGTGCGAGCTCCGCCTGGAAGGCCGTGCGGATGCGCGACACGAGCTGCGTGGCCAGCAGGGAGTGCCCTCCCAGCGCGAAGAAGTCGTCGGTGACGCCGATGCGCGGGACGCGGAGGATCTGCATCCAGAGCGTGGCGAGCCGCTCCTCGGTGGGCGTCCGAGGCGGGACGAGCTCGGC
This sequence comes from Myxococcus sp. AB025B, assembly GCF_006518215.1. Taxonomy (NCBI): domain Bacteria; kingdom Pseudomonadati; phylum Myxococcota; class Myxococcia; order Myxococcales; family Myxococcaceae; genus Myxococcus; species Myxococcus sp. AB025B. Next base: position 11,312 of record NZ_SRLW01000187.1, on the reverse strand, counting down.
GGAGGACGTCGGCGTGAGGACGGCCTCGGGTGGAGGCAGCGCCTTGCGGTCCACCTTCCCGTTCGCGGTGAGCGGGAACGCCTCGAGCCGCAGCAGGGACGACGGCACCATGAACTCGGGCAGTCGCGACTTGAGGAAGGCCCGGAGCGTGACGGCGTCGAGCTCGTCCGAGACGAAGTAGCCGACGAGGCGCTTGTCGCCGGGGACGTCCTCGCGGGCGATGGCCACGGCCTCGCGCACGGCGGGATGGGAGAGCAGCCCCGCCTCGACTTCGGACAGCTCGATGCGGAAGCCGCGGACCTTGACCTGCGCATCCGCGCGGCCGACGAAGTCCAGCGCGCCGTCCTGCCGCCAGCGCACCAGGTCGCCAGAGCGGTAGAGGCGCGCCCCGGGCACGGCGGAGAACGGGTCCGGGACGAAGCGCTCCGCGGTGAAGGTGGGCTGGCCGACGTAGCCTCGCGCGAGGCCGTCACCGCCGATGAACAGCTCCCCCGTCACGCCGACGGGCACCGGCTGCAGCGACGCGTCGAGGACGCGCAGGTGCGTTCCGTTCGTCGGACGGCCGATGGGGACGCAGACGCCGACGTCGTCGGGGCTCGCGACGGTGAAGGTCGTGGCGACGACGGTGATTTCGGTGGGGCCGTAGCAGTTGGTGACCTGGATGCCCCAGTCCGCCACGGCGCGGCGCGCGTTCAGCGCGGAGACCACGTCGCCACCGGTGAGGAGGCGCTGGAGGCAGGCGGGCACGGGGAGGCGGCTCTCGACGAGCTGCGAGAACAGACCGCTGGTGGCCCAGAGCGTGGTGACGCCGTGGCGGGCGACAGTCTGGAACAGCTCCTCGAGCGACGGTGTCCGCGGCGGCAGGAGGGCCAGCCGCGCGCCGTGCAGCAGCGCGCCCCAGACTTCGAACGTGGAGGCGTCGAAGGAGATGGGCGCGAGCATCAGGTGCGTCTGCTCGGGCCCGAAGCGGGTGTAGTCGATGCCGACCAGCGTGTGGATGACGCCGCGATGGGTGCAGGCGACACCCTTGGGCCTGCCCGTGGAGCCGGACGTGAAGTCGATGTAGGCCAGCGAATGCGGGTGCGCGGCGGGCGCGAGCGGCGTGGAGGCGAGGCCGTCCAGCGGGGCCTCCTCGAGCAGCACGCACGTGAGCCCGTCCGCGGGGAGCAGGGAGCGCAGCGCGCCCGTGGTGACGAGCGCGTCGGGGCGCGAGTCCTCGAGCATCAAGACCAGCCGCTCCCGCGGATAGGACGTGTCGAGCGGGACGTAGGCCGCGCCGGCCTTGAGGATGGCGACCAGGGCGACGATGAGCTCGGGCGAGCGCTCCAGCGAGACGGCGACGCGGCAGTCGGTGGTGACGCCGAGCGAGCGCAGGTGCCGGGCGAGCTGGTTCGAGCGCTCGTCGAGCTGCCGGTAGGTGACGGTGGTGTCGCCGAAGAGGAGCGCGGTGGCGTCGGGCCGCTCGGCGGCCACGCGGGAGAAGACCTCCGGCAGCGTGACGTCCACCGGGACGCGGGCGGGCGTGGAGGCCCAGTCGACGAGGAGCTGACGGGACTCCTCCTCCGGCAGCATGGAGAGCGTGGCCAGGGGCGCGTCGGGCCGGCCGACGACGGCCTCGACGAGCACCTCGAAGTGCCGCGCCATGCGCGCGATGGTGGCGCGCTCGAACAGGTCCGTGTTGTAGGTCAGCGCGCCGAGGAACCCCTCGGGCCCGTCCACGAAGTTCAGCTCCAGCTCGAACTTGATGACGGTGTCCTTCACCTCCACGGGCTCGAGCGCCGTGTCCTGCTTCTGGGCGGAGGTGCCGGGCGTGTTCTGGAGCGCGAAGAGGACCTGGAACAGAGGGCTGCGGCTCAGGTCCCGGCGGACCTGGAGCTCCTCGACCAGCCGCTCGAAGGGGACGTCCTGGTGCGCGTAGGCGCCGAGCGCGTTCTCCTTCACCTGCCGGAGCAGCGTCAGGAACGACGCCCGCGCATCCACGCGCGCGCGGAAGACCAGCGTGTTGACGAAGAAGCCGATGAGGCCCTCGAGCTCCGCGCGCTGCCGGCCCGCGATGGGCGAGCCGACGGCGATGTCGTCCTGGCCCGTGTGCCGCGAGAGCAGCAGCTGCCACGCGGCGAGCAGCGCCATGAACGGCGTGGTCCCCTCGCGGTTGCACAGCGTCTTCAGCCGCCGCGAGACCTCCGGCTTCAAGGTGATGGGCGCCTGGCTTCCGTTGAACGTCTGCACCGGAGGCCGGGGCTTGTCGATGGGTAGCTCCAGGGGCGGCACTCCGCCCAGCCGCCCCCGCCACCACGCGAGCTGCTGCTCCAGCACCTCGCCCTGGAGCCAGTCGCGCTGCCACACGGCGTAGTCGGCGTACTGGAGGGCCAGCGGGGGCAGCGGCGACGGCAGCCCCATCGCGAACGCGCCGTAGAGCGCGCCGACCTCCTGGACGAGCACGCCCATGGACCAACCGTCGGAGACGATGTGGTGCATGTTGAGCGCGAGGATGCGCTCCGTCGGGGTCAGCTCCAGCACCAGCGCGCGCACCAGCGGCCCGGTGGAGAGGTTGAAGGGGCGCAGGTACTCCTCGTGGAGCAGGCGCTCCACCTCCCGCTGCTTCGCCTCGGCCTCCAGGGCCTTCAGGTCCACGTGCGTCACGGGCAGCTCGCCCTGCGGCGCGATGAGCTGGTAGGGCTCGTCGTTCTGCTGGAGGAACGTGGTGCGCAGCGCCTCGTGACGCCGCACCAGCTCGTCGAAGGCGCGCTGGAGCGCGGCGCGGTCCAGCGGTCCGTCCAGCCGGACGAACGACGGCATGTTGTACGTCGCGGTGCCGGGCTGGAGCTGGTCGAGGAACCACAGGCGCTGCTGCGCGAAGGACAGCGGCAGGGGCCCGGAGCGCGGCACGGGGACGAGCGGAGGGGGCTGCCGCTTGCCCGACATCAGCAGCATCGTGTCGATCTGCGCCGCGAGCGCCGCGACGGTGGGCGCGCCGAAGACGGTGCGGAGCGGCAGCTCCACGCCGAGCGCGGAGCGCACGCGCGACACCACCTGCGTGGCGAGCAGGGAGTGCCCCCCGAGCGCGAAGAAGTTGTCGGTGACGCTCACGCGCGGCACGTGCAACACGTCCGCGAAGAGCGCCGCGAGCTTCTCCTCCAGCGGCGTGCGCGGCGGGGCGAAGGCGCCGCCGCGCAGGCTCTCCGCGTCCGGCGCGGGCAGCCGCTTGCGCGCGAGCTTTCCGCTGGGCGTGAGCGGGAGCGCCTCCAGCGCGACGAACGCGTTGGGCACCATGTACTCGGGCAGCCGCTCCTGCAGGAAGACGCGGAGGGCCTCGACGTCCGGCGCCGCGTCCGAGGCGGAGACGACGTAGCCGACGAGCCGCCGGTCCCCCGGCACGTCCTCGCGCACCACCACGGCCGCGTCGCGCAGCCCCGGCGCGGAGCGCAGCACCGTCTCCACCTCGCCCAGCTCGATGCGGAAGCCGCGCAGCTTCACCTGCGAGTCCAGGCGGCCCAGGAAGTCGAGCGTCCCGTCCGCGCGCCAGCGAGCGGCGTCACCGGTGCGGTACAGCCGCGCCCCCGGCGTCCGCGAGAACGGGTCCGGCACGAAGCTGCGCGCGGTGACGTCCGCCTTGCGCTGGTAGCCCTGCGCCAGGTGCTCACCGCCGACGTACACCTCACCGGCGACGCCCACGGGCACCGGCTGTCCCAGCGCGTCCAGCAGGTAGATGCGCGTGTGGCCCACGGGGCTTCCGACGGACGGCAGGGGAGGCCAGGCCGCGGGCTCGCCGCGCGGGCGGAACGCGGTGACGACGTGGGCCTCGGAGGGGCCGTACTGGTTCTCCAGGGCGCAGCCCGGGAGCTTCTCGAAGAAGGCCACGATGCTGGCGCTCACCTGGAGCTGCTCGCCGGCGGTGACCACCTCGCGCAGCGCGGTGGGAAGCGTGGCCCCGTGAGCGACAGCGTCCGCCATGGCCTGCAGCGCGACGAACGGGAGGAAGAGCCGCGCGACGCCCTGCTGGTGCATGAAGTCGAGCAGCGCGGGGATGTCCTGGCGCAGCGCCCCGGTGGGCAGCACGACGGTGCCGCCCGTCCACCAGGTGGAGAAGAGCTCCTGCACGGAGACGTCGAAGTTGAGCGACGCGAACTGGAGCGTCGTGGCCCCGGGCAGCGCCGACTGGCCCACCTGCCACGTCAGCAGCGAGCTCAGCGCGCGGTGGGGCATGACGATGCCCTTGGGCAGGCCCGTGCTGCCGGAGGTGTAGATGACGTAGACGGTGGCGTCCACCGGCACGTCGACGCCGGGCGCGTGGCGCGGCTGCCGTCCGAGCGCGTCCGCCTCGTCATCCAGCGTGATGACGCGGGTGGACTCCAGGAAGGGCAGGGCGGACTTCAGGCTCGAGTGCGTGAGGACCACGGGCGCGAGCGTGTCCGCGAGCATGTAGGCCAGGCGCTCGGAGGGGTAGGTCGGGTCCAGCGCCAGATAGTTGGCCCCGGCCTTGAGCGTGGCCAGGACGGCGATGGCCATGTCGAGCGACTTCTCCAGGCAGATGCCGACGGTGCTCCCGGTCGCGACGCCGCGCGCGCGCAGGTGCCAGGCGAGCTGGTTGGCCCGCGTGTCCAGCTCCGCGTACGTGAGCGCGTGGGTGCCATCCGTGACGGCGACGGCGTCGGGCGTGCGGCGGGCCTGCGCCTCCACGGGGACGTGGATGGGCGAGGGCGTGAAGTCGCCTTTCGACGTGTCGTTCCAGTCGACGAGCAGTTGGTGGCGCTCGGCGTCCTCGAGCAGGGGCAGCCGGAAGACGGACTGGCCCGGCTCGCGGACGGCGGCCTCCAGCAGGCGCACCAGCCGCGTGGCCATCCGCTGGATGGTGGCCGTGTCGAAGAGGTCCAGGTTGTACTCGAACACCGCGTGGAAGGCGGTGCCGTCATCGGACATCAGCAGCGTCAGGTCGAACTTCGACGTGCCGCTGATGGCGTCCAGCGGGCGGACCTTCAGCGGGGAGCTCCCGTCGTCCTGGCCCACCGCCTTCGGCGTGTTGAGCAGGGCGAGCATCACCTGGAACAGCGGCGTGCGGCTCTGGTCCCGCTCCGGACGCAGCTCGTCCACCAGCTTCTCGAACGGGACGTCCTGGTGCGCGTACGCGCCCAGCGTCGTCTCGCGCACCTGGAGCAGCAGCTCGCGGAATGTCAGGCCCGGCCTGAAGCGGGCGCGCAGCGCGAGCGTGTTGGCGAAGAAGCCGATGAGCCCTTCCAGGTCCGCGCGCGTGCGGTTGGCGATGGGCGAGCCGACGATGATGTCGTCCTGGCCGGAGTAGCGCGCCAGCAGCGTCTGGAACGTGGCCAGCAGCACCATGAAGGGCGTGACGCCCTCCTCGCGGCACAGCGTGTAGACGGCCGGGGCCAGCGTCTCCGGGATGTCCACGCGCAGCATGTCGCCGCGCAGGGTCTGGATGGGCGGGCGGGGCCTGTCGGTGGGCAGCTCCAGCGCGTGCGGCGCGTCGGCCAGCTGCGTGCGCCAGTACGCCAGCTGCGACTCGAGCACGTCCCCCGTCAGCCACCCGCGCTGCCACACGGAGAAGTCCGCGTACTGCACGGGCAGCTCGGGCAGCGGCGTCGGCTGGCCCCGCGCGAAGGCCAGGTAGAGCGCGGGGACCTCCTGCGTGAGCACGCCGATGGACCACCCATCCGAGATGATGTGGTGGATGACCATGAGCAGCACGTGCTCGTGCGCGTCCAGCTTCAAGAGCGTCGCGCGCAGGAGCGGGCCCGCCGCCAGGTCGAAGGGCGTGCGCGCCTCCTGGTCCGCCAGGCGCTGGGCCTGGGCGTCGCGCTCCTCCGGTGACAGCGCGCGCAGGTCGACCACCGGGATGCTGAACGGCGCGGGCTCGGAGACCGCCTGCACGGGGCCTTCCGGCAACGCGCGGAACGTGGTGCGCAGCGTCTGGTGGCGCCGCGTCAGCTCCGTGAAGGCGCGCTCCAGCAGCGCGTGCTCCAGCGGCCCGGTGAAGCGCAGGCCGTAGAACATGTTGTACGCGGGGCTGCCCGGCTGGAGCTGGTCCAGGAACCACAGCCGCTGCTGCGCGTAGGACAGCGGCGCGCCGTCGCCATGCCCCGTGGGGATGGGGCCCTCGCCCGCGCGCGCGGCGTCGAAGAGCCGGGCGGCGAGCGCCTTCGCGTGCGGCTCGCGCAGCAGCGTGTAGCCGTCACCCGGCGTCACCTCGAGCCGCGAGCCCTCCTCCGCGAGCACCGCCCAGCCCCGGTCCTGCCCGGTGTCGCCCGCGTCGGCGGCCTCGGCGGCGCGGACCACGAGCGCGGAGCCGGGGAAGGGCTCCGGGACGCAGCGGCGGGCGGCGCGCAGGTGCGCGGAGAAGACCTTGAAGCGCGCGCGCAGGGATTCGACGGGCGCGTTCCCGGGCAGCAGCCCCGCGCCATGCAGGTGCGCGAGCAGGGGCTCCGGGTCCTTCCCCGTGGTGAGCGCCGCGGGCAGCTCCAGCGGAGCCAGTCCCCCCTGGAGCGCCAGGTCCCTCGCGAACAGCGCCGCGTGGGCCGCGAGCGCGGTGGCGGACACGCTCCGGTCGGGTGCCGCGGGCGGCGGCTCGAGCAGCGTGAGCCGCGCGGCGTGCCCGTCGCGCTGGAGCAGGCGTGCCATCTCCCACGCGATGACGGCGCCCAGCGCCCAGCCCGCGAGATGGTAGGGCCCCTCGGGCCGCTCGGCGCGCAGCGCCTCCACGTAGAAGACGGCCATCGCCTCCAGCGACTCCAGCGGGGCGCGGCCATCGGTGAGGCCTCGCGCCTGGAAGCCCAGCACGGGCTGGGACGCGGGCGCGTGCCCGGCGAGCGCGGCGTAGCAGTCCAGCCGGCCGTCCAGCGGATGCACGAGGTAGAGCGGCGGAGTCTTCTCGTCACCGGCGCGCAGGACCACCAGCGGCGAGCCGGAGGCGGCCACGGGAGCGTCGGATGGGGTGACGGGGCCGACGGACGTCGGAGAGTCGATGCGCGTGCTCACGGATACTCCAGTGGATACATGGGCGCGGACGGCCAGAACCGCGACGTGCTCAAGACGGGGTGTTCCCCGTCGCCGAGAGCCTGTTCTCGGGCACGGCGTTGGCCGCGGGCGGTGCGGAAGGAAGCGTCGAGGCGAGCGGATGGGAGGGAATCACGTCCGGAAGCTCTTCCTGGACGCGCCGCGCGCGAGGGGACGAAAGCAGCAGGCCCACGGCGCACAACACCGTGAGGCCGATGACGACGAAGAGCAGCGCGATGCCGCGGCCGGGGCCGGTGCCCAGAAGGCGCCCCATGCTGTCCGCCAGCGCGCCGCCCGGAGCCATCCACGGCTCGAAGACGCGGTCGGCCAGCGGACCGGCCACCAGCGTGACCAGCAGCACCGCGGACTGGCCCACCGTCTTTCGCAGCGCGGCCACCCGGCCCTGGATCTCCAGCGGCACCTTCGTCTGCCAGAGCACCTGCGAGTTGGCCGCGGTGAGCGGCATGGAGAACAGGAACAGCATCGCCGCGGTGGCGAGCAACGGTACGCTGGGGGGCAGCGCGGCCAGCAGCAGCATCGTCGCGGCGATGAGCGGGAAGCCCGCCACGCCCCGCATGCGCTGCTTGGGGCCGCCCCACACGCTGGTGAGCACGCCCCCGGCCAGCATGCCCAGGCCGGACACGGAGCCGATGACGCCCAGGTTCTTCACGTCCGTGAAGCTCAGCACCAGCGGCGTGATGAGCAGCAGCACCAGGGCCATGCTCGCGTTGGTGAACGTGGTGAAGCCCAAGAGGTACGTCAGCCCCCGCCGCTCGCGCACGAAGCGCCACGCCTCGGCGAGCTCCGCGCGCATCGAGCGCCTGCCCGGAGCCCGCGCCGCGCTCGGCGGTGGTGCCGGGAAGCGCACCGCGACGAGCACGCTCGCGGCGAACAGGAAGCTCAGCACGTCCATGAAGAGCACGCCGTGCAGGCCGATGCTGCCCACCAGCACGCCCGCGAACACCGGCGAGGCAATCTGGCTGATGGCCGCGCCCAGCTCCGCCAGGCCACTGGCCCGCCCCAGGTGCCGCTTGGGGATGAGCAGCGGCGTCGTCGCCTGCCACGCCGGCCACCGGAACGCCGTGCAACAGCCGCCCAGCAGGACGATGGGGTACATGTACCAGCTCTGGAACTTCAGCCAGCCCGCGTTGTCCGCCACCAGCAGCGTCCAGATGAGCCCCGTGGTGACGCCCGAGCCCACGTCGCTCCAGAGCATCGCCTTGCGCCGGTCCCACCGGTCCACCAGCACGCCCGCGAACGGCGACAGCACCGCCAACGGCAGCGTCGCGCAGAACGAGATGAGCACGAAGCGCGTCGTGGAGCCGGTGAGCTGGTAGACGTACGCGCCCAGCGCGAACGACGTCAGCCCGGAGCCGAACAGGGAGACGAACTGACCCAGCCAGACCAGGGCGAACGTGAGCAGCGGGCGCGACGGTGAAGCAGGCGACGGGGCGGTCATTCGTCGAGGAGGAGCGAGCTGGGTTGCCTGGCCAGCTTCCCACGGGCCAGGGGCACGGCACAGGAACCGGGGTACTCTGGGATCAGCTTCACAGCCCTGACGCATTCTTGCAAACAGACTACCCGGACAGTCGCGCCGGCCCGCGTGGAAACACGGACGGTGCGTGTGCCCGCGGGGAGGTGACGGGGGAGGGGGCCCTCGTTGCGAGCCGCCGGCCGCGCCTCAACTTCTTGGAACAGCAATCCGTTCACCCTCACCAGGAGGCCGTCGATGGCTCAGGCTGGCAAGGATGTCGAGACGCTCAATTCCTTCTTGCGGGGCGAGATTTCAGCGGTGGAGACCTACCGCCAGGCGATGGGGCACATCGAGCACGACGTGCGGCGGCGCACGCTCGAGGAGTGCCTGAAGGACCACGAGCAGCGCGTGGAGGCGCTCAAGGAGCGCATCCGGCAGTTGGACGGTGAGCCCGCGGAGGGCTCGGGCGTGTGGGGCGTCTTCGCGAAGGTGGTCCAGGGCGGCGCGGACCTCCTGGGCGAGGACAAGGCCATCTCCGCCCTGGAGGAGGGCGAGGACAAGGGCCTTCGCGACTACGAGCAGAACGCGGGCAAGGTCCACGGTGACTTGCGCCGCTTCGTGCGCATGGAGCTGTTGCCCAAGCAGAAGAGCACGCACAAGAAGCTCAGCCACCTGAAGCACACCCTGCATTGAGGCCTGGGGCGCCCTGCCTCATCCGGGCCCGGGCCCGCGCGCGTCGCGGGCCCGTTTTTGTCGGGGGCTCTCAACTTTCGGGAATGCCTGTGACCTTTTGAATGCCCGAACGGCCACGGACGTCGACGTCCGGGACGCACGTCGGGTGTCCTTCATGCCGGGTCGCGAGGCTCTTGGAGGTTGCCGACGGGGCGTGCGATAACCGGGGGTCCGCCGACGAGGCCGGAGGAGATGCATGTGGCTGGACGACAGCTCTTCGGAACGCGAACATTCCTCGTCGGAAGGCGCGCGGCGCGAGCACGAAGGAAGTGTTCAGCATGAGCCCCAGGAACCGGAGCCCTTGAAGATGGCCCAGGCCCCCGCGGTGCCGAAGGAGGGCAGCCACGCGGGCGCGCTGAGCGCGAGCTGCGAGGCGCTGTTCCGCTCCACCGAGCAGGCCCTTCCGTGGGCCTGGAAGCTGCTTCAGCTGGCCAAGGGCTCCGGCGCGCTGGCCGTCGAGGCGCGCGGCGCCGCGCTGGAGTTCCTGGACCGCATCCCTCCTCACGTCCGCCGCGGGGTCAGCGAGCTGCTCGCGTACAGCAACCTCTGGCAGGCCGTCTGCACGCGGCTGGGCCGCCCGGTGGCGCGCTCGACGGAGGAGCTGCTGCGCGAGCTGAACGAGGACCTGCAGCTGCTCCTGCGCGGGGCGCAGGCACGGCTGGGCACCACCGCGGCGCTGGAGCAGGGGCTGCTGTTGCACCTGGGACGGCTGCGCGAGTCGCGCGGCAAGGAGCCCTCGGCGGCGCTGGAGCTGAGGGCGGCGCTGGATGCCTTCACGCACGCGGTGACGCAGGTGATGTCCTCGGCGAGCGCCTATCGCCGGGCGTGGGAGGCCGCGCAGGCGGAGCTGACCGAGTCGGCGGAGTGGCTGGGCGCTGGAGACCCGGGCTTCTGTGCGTGGCTGGCCGAGCACCTGTCGGCGTCGGTGCCCGCGTGGCGGGAGGCGCACGCGTCCAGCCGCCTGTTGCAGGAGCTGGGCGCGCTGTCCGGCCCGCCGTAGCCGAGCCTAGACCTCCACGAGGATGCGGTGCCGGTAGAGCTCCAGCAGCACGTCCTCGGACAGGTCCGCCTGCTTGTGCTCACGCAGGTGGTGGCGCACGGCCTCCACGCTCTGTCGTCCGGTGAACTCCACGAGCAGCCCGTAGGCCTCGCCGGGCAGGGCCACGGCGTCGAAGTCGCTGTACGCGCCCAGGGCCACGCTGCCGTCGGGCATCCACTGCACGGTGGCGTCCGCGTTGAACTTGAGCGTGCGCGGCAGCTGGGAGGACACGGCGGTGCCCAGGTGCGCCTCCAGCGCCTTGAGCTCGATGAGGCCGTCCAGGCCGAGCAGCTTGTCGAGCCCCGCGGCGTCCAGCCTGCGCACCAGCCGGTGGCACTCGCGGTAGTAGTCCACCTCCAGGCCCACGTAGCCCTTCCACAGGTCCGCGTAGGCGCGCGCGGGAGGTGGCGCGTCGTCCAGGTCCTCGACGGTGAGCGGTGAGGGCTGCAGCTCCGGGCGGTCCTTGCCGGACAGGATGTAGTCGGGCAGCAGCTGGAGCGTCGTCCAGCGCGACAGCTGGATCTCCGTCAGCGTCAGGTACGTCTTGAGGGACATGTAGAACCTGCGGCCGTCCGCGCCCGCCACGTACTTGCAGAAGAAGGTGGAGCACACCGCCTCGCGGTAGGGCCAGATGGTGCAGCCGCCGCTCTGCTGCGCGTAGTAGGGGCAGCGCAGCGACGCGGCCCGGCCGAAGAACTGGGTGCCGTTCTTGTAGAGGAAGTTGAACTTGGCCGGGGGCTTCACCCACTGCGGCGTCACGCCGATGCGCGCGGCGATGCGCGCCTCCATGCGCGAGCGGCCCTCGGACAGCTCCGGCCGCTCGTCCGACAGGAGCGCGCCCACCAGGTAGTTGGGCAGGCGCGGGAAGTAGGTGCAGCACTTGGTGTCGGGGCGGAACAGGCGGCTGACGCCGTCCACGGCCTCCACGCTGCCCTGGGCGGAGCCCTCGCACATGGCGCAGTTCGAACAGGTGGCCTTGGTCTCCTCGGGGACGTCCTGGCGGAAGAAGCCGGGGAGCAGCTCGCGGTAGAGCTCGGGGAGGGAGTCGAGGAGGCGGGG
>NZ_SRLW01000186.1:0-19867 GCF_006518215.1 Myxococcus sp. AB025B | reverse complement strand
GGTGACGGCCCTGTTCGTCAACCTGGTGGTCGCCGCCGCCCTCGTGGTGGGGCTGGGCGCGCTGGGCTGGGTCTACCTGCATGAGGGCCGGGTGGACTTCTCCGTCCTCTCCCCCGAGCGCCTGCGCTCGCTCGTCGTCCCCGCGCCCACGCCGCTGGTGGCGCTCGACGTGTCCAATGGCCTGTACGAGACACAGTCCGGCAAGCCGCTCTTCTTCATCCGGGGGGACGCGGAGAACCGCACCGGCTCGGCGACGCACCTGCGCGTGCGCGGCGCCCTCTTCGATGGGAACCAGCGTGTGCGCTCCGTCGAGGGACTCGCGGGCTCGGTGGCGACCTCCGAGGATCTGTTCGCGGTGAGCAACACCGAGTCGGCCCTGGCCCTGCGCCAACGCATGGACGCCGCCGCCGTCTCCGTGGCCCCTGGTGCCCGAGCGCCCTTCCTGCTCGTCTTCCACGAGTACCCGGCCGCCCTCGATGGCTTCCGACTCGAAGTCACCGTGGAGGCCGTCCCCGCGCCGGCCGCCGCCGCTCCTCCCGCCGAGCCCACCGCGCCGGCCCAGGCCAAGCCCACGGAGTGAGCCGCCATGCCCTCGCTGGAGGAAGCTCGCAACGTCGCCCGATTCCTCCACGCGCTCGGAGGCGGCGCGTCGGTGCGTCGCAAGGCGGCCGCGAGGGAGCTGTCGCGCGGGGACCCGCTCGACGCGAATGAGCTGGTGGGGCACCTCATCTCCCTGGCCCGTCAGGGCTGGGAGCCCGCCACCTGCGTGCTGTCCGACTTCATGGCCGCGCTCGCGCAGGAGGCGGAGCACATCCCCCACGTGGGCGCGCTGCGCAGGCTCGCGCATGTGCAGTCGCTCGACACCGTGGCGGACCTGTTCGCCCAGGGCCCCGCGAAGCGCGAGATGCACCCGGATGCCGCGGCGCGCGCGGACGCCAATGCCTTCTCGCAGTCGCTCGGGCACCTCAAGCAGCAGGCCCGGCTCACCAGGGATCCGGACACGCTTTCGCGCTTGGCCACGGTGAGCAACCCTTCGGTCCTGCGCAACGTCCTCATCAACCCCCGCCTCACCGAGGAGCTGGTGGTGCGCGTGGCCGCGCGGCGTCCCGCGCGCCCCGAGCCGCTGGTCGAAATCTGGAGGTCCCCGCGCTGGTCCGTGCGCCACGCGGTGCGCCGGGCGCTCGTCTTCAACCCGTACCTGCCTCCCGAGGTGGGCGCGAAAATCGTCCCGCTCCTCAACACGGGGGACCTGCGCGAGCTCATCTCGGACAACTCCGTGCATGCCTCGCTGCGCGAGCAGGCCTCCCGACTCCTGGCCGAAACCCCCGAGTCCCTCCGCACCACGCGCTCTGAAGCGACGGAAGCCCCCAGGGCTCGCGCCGGACACCACGGCCCGGATTGAGTCGAGGGGCCCCCCGCTTCAAGTGATCACGAACGGTCGGCGTGCCACGACCTCACGTCGGTCACCTCGCGGTCCGGCTGCCTCGAACCACAGGGTGGGCGCGCAGGCTCCAGTCACCACGACCCGGACGGATGAGAAGCGTGCCCCGCTTCACGAGGCTTCGAAGGAGCGGCGCATCACGCACTCTCCACGGCCACCTCGTGCCCGGATGACTCGAACCCCACGTGGGCGCACCGCGCGCACGCTCCGGACAGCCGAGAAGCGGGGAGGGGCGCCAGCCTAGCGGCGGCGCGGGGCGTCCTGCTCGGTGTACTCGGCGTCGGTGGAGCCCCGACGTGAGGACGGCAGCGACTTGGCGTCGATGAGGTCCTCGCCCTTGGACGCCTTGCGGAACGAGTAGACGAACTTGCCCACCGCGTTGCCGAGCTGACCCATCCGGGCGGCCGAGAAGACCACCAGCAGGATGAAGCCGAGGACGATGAATTCTCCGAGGCCGAGGCCCATGATGAGGGCACAGTGCAGCAAAGGGGCGGGGGAGGCAAGCCGCGCGTCCAGCCGTGGACGCCTGCCCGCACTTCGGCTGCACCCGGCGGCCGCTTCCGTCGCACACTGCGCCCATGCTCCTGCTTGCCCACCGAGGCGCCTCCGCCGACGCCCCCGAGAACACCCTGGAAGCCTTCTCCGAGGCGGCCCGTCAGGGCGCCGACGGCGTGGAGCTGGACGCCATGGTGTGCGGCTCGGGCGAGGTCGTCGTCTGTCACGACGAGCGCCTGGAGCGCCTGGCCCGCCTGCCCTGGGAGGTGCGCACCACCCCCTGGTGGAAGCTCCAGAAGGCCGACGTGGGCTCTCCCCTCGGCTTCGCTCCGGCCCGCATCCCCTTGCTGGAGGAGGTGCTGCTGTCACTGCCCCCACAGTTCATCGTCAACATCGAGCTCAAGTGCGAGCGCTTCGATGACGACGGCCTGGCGCGCAAGGTGGCCCGGCTCGTGCGCGACCTGGACATGGCCGAGCGCGTGGTCATCTCCAGCTTCAACCCGCTGTGCCTCTTCCGGCTGCTCGCCGTCGCGCCCGAGCTGCGCCGGGGCTACCTCATCGACCCGGACCGGCGCTGGGGCGTGCAGGCCTACGCGGTGAGCCCGCTGGTGTCCTCGCACTCGGTGCACCCGTACCACGTGGACTGCACGCCGGAGCGGGTGGCCACCTGGCGAGCCGCGGGGCTGCGCGTGGCCGCGTGGACCGTGGATGACGCCGCCCGCGCGAGCGAGCTCGAGCGCATGGGCGTCAGCTACCTCATCACCAACAGGCCGGGCGCGGTGCGCGAAGCCCTGCGCGCCGCGGCCTGAGGGCGCCGCTCAGAAGTCCAGGCCCAGCGTGGTGCTGAACGCGAAGACGCCCGGCAGGCCCCGGTCCTCGCTCGCGCCCGGGTCCTCGACGCTGCCCGTGCGGGTGATCGACAGCTCCGCGCCCAGCTGCAGCACGCCGCCGATGAAGCGCACGCCGCCGTAGAAGCGCTGGTTCACGTTGTCGCCGAAGGACACCTTCCGGTACGGCGCCGTATTCTCCAGCGCCTCGCGCGAGTCGTTCCCGGTGGAGTCCTCGTAGGAGCGGTTCGGCTGGAAGTCGATGCGGCTGCTGGTGGCGCCCACGAAGCCCAGGTCCAGACCGCCGTAGGGCGTCAGCGTCACCATGCCGCCCAGGGGGAACTGCTTGCCCACGCCCAGGTCCAGGCCCATCACCGTGAGGCTCAAGTCCCTGGTGCCGAACAGCTTGGTGACGTGGCCTCGCACGCCCACGTCCGGCAGCCACGTGAAGCCCTCGTTGACGGCCCACTTCACCTCGCCGGTGGCCACCACCTGGCTGCTCTTCTCCACCCAGCCCACGCGCCCCCCCAACTCCAGCGAGAAGGGCAGGCCCTTGCGCACGTGGAAGGAGGGGATGAGCACCGTGGAGGGCTGCTCCGGGTTCTCGGTGGGGATGCGCACGCTGTCCGGAAGCGACACCACGGACAGCTCCGCGTTGATGGCCCAGGCCGAGTGCCCCGTCGTCTCCGGCGGCATCAGGTTCGCCGAGGTGATGGCGGCGCCCATGATGCGCGCGAAGGCCTGGAAGTCCGCGTTGGCGGAGGAGTTCGCCGTCGTCGGGTCCCCGAACTCGGAGATGCGCAGGTCGTTCTGGTCCGCGTACGCGGTCGCTCCCGAGACACACGCCGCCAGGGCGAGCCACCGACTGAACGTCCGCATTCGAGTCACCGCCTCCCGAGCACCCGCCGGCCGGGGGCGCCCCACGGCGTCGGACGCTAACGCCTGCTCGCGAGGAGCGTCAACAAAACGGGCGGCCCCTCCCGCCAGTCTCCGTGAGGAGGACTGGCGGAACGGACCGCCCGGATGGCTGCGTCCGGCCCGTGGGCCGGAGGACTACTGCTGCCGAGGCTTCACCGTCCCGGCCGGCTGACCCGGCGCGGGCACCGTCTGGGCGACCTCCGCCGGACGGCGGCGGATGACCAGGGTGCGGCGGCTGGCGAAGTCGGTGCTCTCGCGCGCCACCACCAGCACGTTGTTGTTGCCCTCCTTGAGCGTGAACTCGGTGGAGAACTTCAGCGTGTTGGGCTCGCCCTTGGCCGGGTCCACGCCCTTGAAGAAGACCTTCTGGTCATTCACCAGCACGTAGACGTCCAACAGGCCGTTGGGGTCCGTCACCACGCCGGACAGGGTGAACTTCTCCCCGTTGGCCACCAGGCCGCCCGAGGACGGGTCCGCGTCCAGCTTGATGTCCGGCGGACGGCGCGTCGTCGTCCAGGCCATCTTGGGCGCCACGGGCTTGCCGGCCTTCACCTCGCGAGCATCCTGGGTGCGCACGAAGGCGAAGCGGTTCTTCTCCAGCTCCACGCGCAGGAAGCCCTTCGTCGAGGCCTCCACCGGCAGCACCGCGGCGGCGTTCAGCTTCGCCACCGGGCGGGCGTTCTCCACCGGCGAGCCGAACAGCTCCACCTTCTCCGCGATGCGCACCGAGCCCTTCTTGGGCTCCATCGTGGCCACCGCCGCGTCCTTCACCGGCAGCTCCATCTTCTCCATCACGAACTCCTCGAGGGGCTCGTCGATGATGGCCAGCTTCAGCGGGAAGGTGTCGCCCTTGTAGCCCTTCTTCACCTCCACCTGAAAGCGCGCGGACTTCGTCTCACCCGACTTCAGCTCGCCGAGTTTGAAGCGGCCCTTCTCGATGAAGATGTTCGCGTCGCCGCCGTTCTTGATCTGCGTGAACGAGTCCAGCGCCGTGCCCGGACCCACGTTCGTCACGTCCAGCAGCACCGCCACCGACTCACCGCGCTGCACCACGCCGTCGCCGTTGCAGGCGGCGCAGTCGTCGATGACCTGCCAGTTGAACGCGAAGGACGGACGCGGCAGCTCGGCGAAGTTCAGCTCCGACACGCGCGTCTCCGGCAGCGCGCCCTGGTCGTCGAAGAAGCGCACCGTCACGTCGTCGCGGCGGCTGGTCAGGTCCTTGGGCAGGCGCACCTTCACCTTCCAGGACTTCTTCTCGCCCGGGTTGAGCGCGCCGAAGATGAACTCGCGGCGGTCCAGGAACGCGTTGTCGCTCTCGGTCCAGGCGCGCACGCGCTTGAGCGGCTCGCCGCCCTTGTTCTCCGCCGTCACCACCATCTCCAGGAGCTCTCCGGCCATGATCTTCGCGTCCGGGGACGGCGTCAGCGTGCCCGTCAGCTGCACGTTCTTCGGCGTGGGACCGGCGCTCCAGTCCACACCCAGCGCGGCGATGGCGTTGTTGATGCGCGTCTCCTCCTCGCGGCGCTTCTGCTCGATGAAGGACTTGCCCTGCTCCAGCATCTTCTGGCGGGTGGTGGCCGGCGCGCGCAGCACGTAGTCGCGCGCGAACTGCACCTCGAAGTCCTCCTTGATCTCATCCTGGGACTCCGCGTCGAGCTGGTCGTCCAGGTCCTCGCCCTGGCCCGCCACGTCGAGCAGCGGGTCGTTCTCGCCGTGGGGCTTCTTGTCCACCTTCTCGGTGGCGGCGGCCTTGGGCTTGGGCTCCTCCTTGGCGGCGGCGGCCAGCTTCTCCTGCTGCTTGGGGTCCACCTTCAGGTACTTGAGGCTCTCGCGCGGCTTCTCGCGGTCCAGCACGTCCTCGCGCTTCTTGGCGACGGTGGTGGAGTCCGGGTTGCCGAAGTGCTGGTCCAGGTCCGCCTCGCCCATGGAGCGGCGCGACGCGAACACGTCCACGCGCTCGTCGGTGACGCGGGTGGGCACCAGCTGGATGTCCGGGACGATGCCGACCTCCTGGATGGAGACGTCGCCGGGCGTCAGGTACTTGGCGATGGTCAGCTTCAGCGCGCTGTCGTCCGGGAAGTCGTACAGCACCTGCACGCTGCCCTTGCCGAACGTCTGCCGGCCGATGATGACGCCGCGGTTCAGGTTCTTGAGCGCGCCCGCCACGATTTCGGACGCTGACGCGCTGCCCGCGTTCACCAGCACCGCGATGGGGTAGGCGTCCTCGCCCTCCGTGGGACGCGCGCGCTTCTCCTCGCGCAGCTTGTCCGACAGGCCCACCGTCGCGACGATGGTGCCGCTCGACAGGAACGTGTCCGACACCTGGATGGCCTGCTCCAGGAGCCCGCCCGGGTTGCCGCGCAAATCCAGCACCAGGCCCTTGAAGCCGCCCTTGGTGTCCGCCTGCTTGCGCAGCTCGCCCAGCGCCGCCTCCAGGTCGCGCGTGGTGTTGCCCTGGAAGTTCTTCAGCCGGATGTAGCCGACGTTCCCGGAGAGCATCTTGTGCTGCACGCTCTCGATGGAAATCATGGCGCGCGCCACCGTCATCACGCGCGGCTTCTCCCAGCCGTCGCGCTCCACGGTGATGGTGATGCGGCTGTCCACCGGGCCGCGCAGCTTGGACACGGCCTCGTTGAGGTCCATGTTGACGGTGGACTCCTCGCCAATCTTCTTGATGCGGTCATCCTTCTGGATGCCGGCGCGGTGCGCGGGCGTCTTGGGCAGCACCTTGACGACGGTGAGGTTGCCCTCGCGCATCTGGATGACGAAGCCCAGACCGCCGAACTCGCCCTTGGTGGACAGCTTCATCTCCCGGTACAGCTCCGGGCGCAGCAGCACCGAGTGCGGATCCAGGGTGGACAGCATGCCGTTGACGGCGGCGTACTCGATGTCGCGCGTGTCCTCGATGGGGCGCATGTTCTTCGACAGGAAGTCGAAGACGTCCTTGAGCGCGAACGACATCTTCCACAGCGAGTCGACGTGCGCGATGTCGAACTCGCGCGACTTGCCGTTGACGTTGACCGCCAGCTTGCCCGTCTCCGCGTTGCCGTCCACCAGCACGTCCGGGACGCTCTTCTCCACGTACTCGAGCGAGGAGATCATCATCTCCTTCGGCTTGATGCGCTTGGGGTCGACGTAGTTCTCCTTGACGTAGAGGATGACCTTGGTCAGCACGCGAAGGCTGTTGAGGTCATGCGGCGCCTTCTCGCCCTTGGCGGAGGGCAGGCTGCCGTCCCAGGTGCCCTGCCCCTGACCGGCCTCCGCCGCGCCCATCATCAGCGGTATCGGCGCGCGATGGCTGCCCACGAGGGCCCATGCTCCGAGGAGCACGGCTACGGCGGAGATGCGGCGGAGAAAACGCGGCATGTGATTCATCCAAGCTGGAGCACCGTGCGGCACTCCGGGGTGTGACGTGAAATGCCTAGAAAATCCGAACCCTTGAAACGGTAGCTGGGCATTGAAGCGGCCGGGCAAGCCTAATCACGGCTTTCTGGTGCTTCAAGGCGTCGACTCTCCGCTGAAGTGGCAGAACGTCCCTGGCGGGCACTGCGTTCCCGCCCTGCTGGCTCCGACAGCCGGTGGAGGCGTTTATTTCAGGGCAGCGCCCCCTGGCTGGCCCCGGGAGGGGGCGGCAGGAGGCCCGTCTTCAGGAACCCCCGGTAGAGGAGGGTGCCCGCGACGATGGCCACCGGGAGGAAGAACGTATTGAGGATCGGCACCCAGAGCAGGAGGTAGACGCCCGCCCCCAGGCCCAGGCAGAGGGCGCGGCGCTGGCGGAGCATCCGGCGCACCTCGGCGAAGGGGTACAGGTGGCGCGTCATGGGGGCGGCCAGGAACTCGCCCGCCATCCAGGTCATGGTCCACAGGGCCCCCAGCACCGTCCACAGCACGCTGCCCACCCCGGGGATGAGGTGCAGGGGCAGCAGGAGCGTCAGCCCGGCGAGCAGGAAGAAGAGCCGGGCGAGCGTGTGCAACAGGCCCGTGGTGATGCCCCGCACGAAGCCGGCCAGGGTGAAGGGCGGGCCGTCGTTTCCTCCACAGAGGGCCTCGGTGGCCTCCGACAGCGGGTCCTGCAGGGGGGCGAGCAGGAGGGGCGGGACGATGTTGGCGCCCACCACCCAGAGCACCAGCCCCGCGAGCACCAGCACCGTGTACCAGGCGCCCCGGCCGTACCAGGACTCGGGCAGGGTCCAGACGGAGCCCAGCGCCAGGGGGGCGTAGTGGTACAGGAGCCACGCCAGGCCCACCAGGGCGATGGCGGTGACGACGGCGCACAGGGCGGACAGGACGAAGAGGCGGCGGGAGCGCAGGATGAGGCCCGCGGCTCGGCCGAGCAGCCCCAGCCCCTGGAAGAAATCGGACAGGCGCGGCTGGGGGGACACAGTGGGGATGGGAGAGGGAGGGCTCATGGCGGGCCAGTGCGCGAATCGACAGCGGGTCCGGAGGTCCCCGTTATATAGGGCGCGCCCATGTCACTCGACCTCAAGCGAGCCGCCTCCGAGCCCATCACCTCCGTCGACATGCTGGTGTCGGGATTTCGCGCCGCCGAGAAACCCCAGGGCGAGCTGCGCCTGGGGCTCGAGCACGAGAAGCTCCTCTACCCGGTGGGCTCGTCCGAGCCGGTCCCCTACGAGGGTGACTCCGGGGTGGGCGCGCTCCTGAACCGGCTGGCTCCCGACGGCTACGTCCCGTTCCGGGAGACGCCCGACTCCCCCGTCATCGCCCTGCAGCGCGAGCGCGGCGAGGCCACCATCTCCCTGGAGCCCGGCGGCCAGTTCGAGCTGTCCGGCAGCCCCTTCCACACCGCGCGCGAGGCGCACGCGGAGAACCTGGCCCACCTCCAGCAGGTGAAGGCGGCGGCGGGGGAATTGGGGCTGCGGCTCGTCACCCTGGGCTACCGGCCCACGGGGACCACGTTCACCCAGCCGTGGATGCCCAAGAGTCGCTACCTGGTGATGCGGCGCACCCTGCCGGAGCGCGGCCGGCTGGCGCTGAACATGATGTTGATGACCGCCACCGGACAGGTGTCGCTCGACTGGAAGGACGAGGCGGACTGTGTCCGCAAGACGGTGGTGGTGGCCCGGCTGTCCCCCATCATGAACGCGCTGTACGCCAACAGCCCGCTCGTGGACGGAAGGCCCTCCGGCTATCTGTCCTTCCGCAACCGCGTCTGGGACGAGGTGGACCCGACGCGCTGCGGCTACCTGCCGGCGTTCTTCGACGGCTCCTTCTCCTACCGGGCCTACGTGGAGTGGGCGCTGGATGCGCCGCTGCTCTTCCTGCGCCGCCAGGGGCAGTACCTGCACCCGAAGCTCACCTTCCGACAGTTGATGGAGCAGGGCTTCGAGGGGAAGCCGCCGGACCTGGCGGACTGGACGGACCACCTCTCCACGCTCTTCCCCGAGGTGCGGCTGAAGAAGGTCGTCGAGGTGCGTGGCGCGGACTGCTGCAACCCCGCGATGACGGGCGCGCTGGCGGCCCTGTGGCGCGGCATCCTGTACGACGCCACGGCGCTGGACGAGGCGGAGCGGCTGTTGCCCAGGCTCACGTACGTGGAGCACCTGGCCTTCCACGACACGGCCCGGCGCGAGGGCCTGGCGGGGCGGCTGGGCGCGCGCGAGCTGTACCGGCTCGCGGAGGAGATGGTGGGCATCGCCCGGCGGGGCCTGAATCGGCTGGACGCGGCGGATGCGCCGCTGCTGGAGCCGCTCGCGGAGGTCGCCGCGTCCAAGCGCTCTCCGGCGGCGGAGCTGCTCGAGGCGTGGGAGAAGGACCCACGCCCCGAGACGGTGCTCGCGCTGCGCACGGTGTGAGCGGACGGGCTAGAAGCGGCCGCCCAGGGTGAGGTTGGCGTTGAAGAGGCTGCCCTTGGCGGCGCTGGTGGTGCCGGGGCGGTCCACCATGTTCTCGCCGCCCAGCAGGCGGTAGGTGGCCCGGGCGCCCGCGAAGAGGACGCTGCCCAGGCGGTAGTCCACTCCGGCGGCGAGCGGGAGCTCGGTCATCCAGTCGCTGTCGTAGACGCCATCGGCGCCATCGGAGGGGTCCACGTAGCTCAGGCCCACGCCAGCGCCGACGAAGGGCCGCCACTTCTCGTCGATGAGCGGGCCCGCCTTGGCCATCAGCCCCAGGTTGTTGCGCCACAGGCCCGCGTCCTCGTCGTCGATGCGCCGCGAGTCGACGGGCATGCGCTGCAGCTCGTAGCCGACTTCGATTCCCACGTACTTCCAGGCCTGGGCGTCAGCGTTGATGCTGAAGAGGGGGCCCACGCCCACGTCTTCGCCCAGGTCCCCCGTGAAGCTGCCCAGGCCCAATCGCACGTCGAGGCCGACCTCGGGCTGCTGCCTCACGTCCAGGGCCCCCGCCACCTTCTGGGCCTCAATCGCGAACGCGGGGCTCGCCAGCGCCACGGTCGCCACGGCGACTCCTCCCACCATCGAACGTCGCATCGACTACCTCCTCGTAAATCCGGTCAGCGGAAAGCTGGGCATCCGTTGAGTCGGCTACAGAGAGAGGCCACTGGAGCGGCGGTGGTTCGGAAGGTCCGACAGGAGCCGGACGAAGGGGCGCTCAGCGGCGGCCGAAGAGCTTCTTCAGCCCGGAGAGCAGGCCACTGGGACGCGCCTCGGGCTCGCCCACCAGCGGCGAGCGGGCGACGAGCGCCTCGCGCCCCGCGTCGTCCAGGTCCTCCAGGGCGAGGGAGACAGGCTGGCGGCGCACGCCTGGCAGCGTGGCCTCGAGGGACAGGGCGGCGTCGGCGGTGAGCGCGAAGTGCAGCTCCACCTCACCCGGGCGCTCGACGTTGAGTGAGACGCGGCCGAGGTATTCGTTCTCCGCGACGAGCGGCGCGGTG
The DNA here is from genome assembly GCF_006518215.1 of Myxococcus sp. AB025B. Lineage (NCBI taxonomy): Bacteria > Pseudomonadati > Myxococcota > Myxococcia > Myxococcales > Myxococcaceae > Myxococcus > Myxococcus sp. AB025B. Next base: position 9,336 of record NZ_SRLW01000186.1, on the reverse strand, counting down.
CCCTGGAAGAGGGCGAGCTCCAGCGGGCCGGGCGCGGGCACGGGGATGACGAGTGTCTTGCCCGCGGGCAGTCGTGTCGTTCGCTCGAGCACGCGGCGCTGGGTGCCTCCGCGCTCGGCGACGCCGATGGGGGCGGAGAGGACCTCGGAGACGGAGGCGGCGGGCTTGCCGCCCTCGGCGAGCACGATTCCGTGGCCGAGCAGGGCCGCGCCCAGGGCCACGGCGCCGCGCGCGTCCACGTCGTCGCGCACGGGGACGCCGAGGCTCTCCTCCAGGCGGCGGCGGACGAGGGGCGTGCGGCCCTGGCCACCCACGAGGAGCACGGCGTCGAGTCCCTGGGGGGAGAGGGCGTTGGAGTCGAGGACCTCGCGCACGACGGACGTCACGCGCTGGGCGAGGTCCGCGGTGAGGGCCTCCATGCGCTCGCGGCTGAGCGGGGGGACGCTTCCCGAGGGCAGGCAGACGTCCACCTGGTCCTGCTCGGTGAGGGCCATCTTGGCGGACTCGGCGGCGCTGCGCAGGGGGCCCCAGTCGAGTGGGTGCTCGGGGCGGGGGAGGCCCTGGGCCGCGAGGTCGCTGGCGAGGGCCTCGGCGATGCGGGCGTCGAAGTCGAGGCCGCCCACGGTGGGGTCTCCGCCGGTGGTGATGACCTCGAGGTCGTCGCCGGTGACCTGGACGACGCACACGCCGAGCCCGCCGCCACCGAGGTCCACGACGAGCACGCGCTTGCGAGCCAGGCCCTTGCCGTGACCGTGGGCGAGGGCCGCGGCGGCGGGGGCGGTGAGGATGCGCTGGGCATCGAGTCCGGCCATGGTGGCCGCGTCACGCAGGGCGGCGCGCTGTCGGTCGGTGAAGTGGGTGGGGGCGCAGATGACGGCGCGAGTGGCCTTGCGGCCGACGAACGTCGACGCGGCGTGCTTCAGCTCGCGCAGGAGTAGCGCGGTGACGAGCGTGGGGGCGACGAGGCGTCCCCCGAGCTCCACGGAGGCATCCCCGCTCGGGTCCGCGGCGACGGGGAAGGGGAGCTGTGGGGCGAGGGTGCGCAGGCGGGGCGAGCGTGCGCGCAGGCCGAGCAGTCGCATGAGTCCGGGCGCGGCGCGACGTGGCGCGCGCGTGGCTTCGACCTGCGCGGCGGGGCCGACGAGCAGCTCTTCGTTGCCGTCCACGGCGACGAGGGCGGGGAGTTCGTGGTCGTCGGTGCCCGGGAGCGGGACGAGCTGGGCGATGCCGTCGTGGAAGACGGCGACGCGCGCGTGAGAGGTGCCCAGGTCGATGCCGAGGACGACCTCGGGGAGCGAGGGGGAGGTGGTGGGCGCGGCGACGGGGACTTCGAGCAGCGCGCGGCGGCGATTGCGCGCGGTGTCGGCATCTTGTGGAGGAGTCGGGGTGTCGCTGGGCGCGGCCCTCGCTTCGGTGGTCGGCCGAGGGGCGGGCTGTGTCGCGGGCGTGGCGTCAGTGGTGACGGGCGTGGCTGTGGCACCAGTGCTGTGGGGCGGTGCCGCGGTGGCGTGTGCCGACTGCCCCGGTTCTGTCGTGCCCGTGGTGACGGTCGCGTCTGTCGTACCGACGCTGGTTGAGGCAGTGGACTGTGTCGACGAGGCTGACTCGGTCGTGCCCACAGTGTCTGCGGTACCGACGCCGGTCGATGCAGGGGGCTGGGGCGTCGAGGCCGACTCGGTGGTGACAGCCGTGGCGGTCACGTCTGCGGTACCGACGCCGGTCGATGCAGTGGGCCGTGTCGACGAAGCGGACTCGGTCGTGCCCGTGGATGCCGCCACGCTTGCTGCACCGGCGCTGCTCGACGCGGTGGACTGTGTCGTTGAAGCCGACTCGGTGGTGACAGCCGTGGCGGTCACGTCTGCGGTACCTACGCCGGTCGACCCAGTGGACTGTGTCGACGAAGCTGACTCGGTCGTGCCCTTGGTGTCTGCCGCACCGACGCTGATCGATGCAGTGGGCTTTGTCGACGAGGCTGACTCGGATGTGCCCGTGGATGCCGCCGCGCCTGCTGCATCGAGGCTGCTCGATGCAGTGGACTGTGTTGTCGGGGGCGAATCGGTCAGGCTCGTGGATGCCGTTACGCCTTCCGCATCGACGCCGGTCGATTCAGTGGGCTGTGTCGACGAGGCCACCTCAGGCGTGGTCGCCGTGGTGGTCGCGTCTGCTGCCTCGAGGCTGCTCGACGCTGTGGGCAGTGTCGAAGCCGACTCGGTCGCGTCCGCGGTGGTGGTCACGCCTACCGCACCGATGCCGCTCGGCGCTGTGGGCAGGGTCGTCGAAGCCGACGCGGTCGTGCCTGTCGATGCGGTTACGCCTGCTTCATCGATGCTGGTCGATGGAGTGGGCTGTGTCGTCGAAGCCGACTCAGTCGAGCCCGTCGATGCGGTTACGCCTGCTTCATCGATGCTGGTCGATGGAGTGGGCTGTGTTGCCGAAGCCGACTCAGTCGAGCCCGTCGATGCGGTTACGCCTGCTTCATCGATGCTGGTCGATGGAGTGGGCTGTGTCGTCGAAGCCGACTCAGTCGAGCCCGTCGATGCGGTTACGCCTGCTTCATCGATGCTGGTCGATGGAGTGGGCTGTGTCGTCGAAGCCGACTCAGTCGAGCCCGTCGATGCGGTTACGCCTGCTTCATCGATGCTGGTCGATGGAGTGGGCTGTGTTGCCGAAGCCGACTCAGTCGAGCCCGTCGATGCGGTTACGCCTGCTTCATCGATGCTGGTCGCTGGAGTGGGCTGTGTTGCCGAAGCCGACTCAGGCGTGCCTGCGGTGGCGGTCACGTCCGCTGCACCGATGCTGGTCGATGCAGTGGTCGGCGCTGCCGCGGCCGACTCGGTCGTGCTCGTAGATGCCGTTACTTCTGGTTCATCGAAGAGGTTCGACACAGGCTGTGTCGACGACGCCGATTCGGTCGTTCCCTCAGTGGCAGGCACGCCAGCCGCGCCGACGGTGGTCGATTCAGTGGGCTGTGTCGACGAGGCCGACCCGGTCGTGCCGGTAGGCGTGGACGTGGCGGGGGACTCGCCTGCCGCACCGGAGTTGTTCGTGGTGCCAGGCGTCGATGAGCCGGTGGTCTGTGTCGCTGGGCCGGGCTCCGTGATGGGGGACACCCCGTCGGCCCTGGTGATGTTCGTGAGGTTGGGCGTCGACGAACTGGATTCTGTCGTGCTGCCCGTGGCCACGGACGTGTTGAGGGGCACGCCTGGGCCGCTGGAGACATTCGTGGTGCCGGGTTCCGCCGATGTGCCCGTGGATGCGGACGTGACGGCGCCGGTGACGTCCTTGGTGCCGGGCTCCGAAGAGGTCGTCGGAGCGACTGACTGGAAGGCCTCGTCAGCGCTCGTTGGAGCTGTGCCCAACGTGTCCGCGGCGTCGGCGCTCGTTGACGCCTCGACGTCGGTAGCCGAGGGCTCCGAACTGTCCGTCACGGAGTCGAAGCGAGACGCCTCATTCGCCGTCGAGGCAGGAATCGATGGCCGCTGCGTCGACTCGGACCGTGCCTCCGAGATGGAGGCCGAGTCGGCGGTCGTCGCAGGTGCCGCTGTCTCGGCGGGCTGCGCGGTCGACGATGACGGCGGGGTGTCCCGCGCGTCGAAGTCGTCGCCGAAGAGGGCTTCAGCCGTGAGCGTCGACCGCGATTCTGGCGAGGCCGTCGTCCCCGGCGACTCCGCCGTCAGCGGCCGCGCTTCAGTGGGGCCGGAAGCATCGGTGGGCTCGTCGTCATCGGGACCGAACAGGCTCGCGGTGATGTCGAAGTCGAGCCCGGTATCGCCCACGGAGGCATCGGGAGGGGGAGCGGTGCTCGCGTCCACCTGCGCGTGTGCCGGCTCCGCCTGATGGTCGGCCGTTCCCGCCGTCGTCGATTCCGAAGTGCCTGGCCCTGTCCCTGAACCTTCGTCATGCCGAGCCCCGGCCTCGTGCTCAGGCTCCGCGCTCGAGGCTTCCCCCCCCGCGGACGGTGACGCGGCTTCCGATTCCGCGTCACGGGGAGCCTCGACGTCAGCGGCCCGCGACTCCGCCTCCGAACCGAACTCGCGCGGAGCTTCGTCCGCAGCCACAGGAGGCGCCGCCTCCGCGCCCGACGCCCGCTCACTCAGTCCGGCCGGAACAGTCCGGGCCGCCTCGGAGTTCGTGCCCCCGGGACTCATCGGCGGTGCCGCGGGTGCCGGCGTGGGCCGTCCCTTGCGCACCAACCCGGGAACCAGTTGATGCGGCGCGGGCTCGGGCGGCCCCTTCCTCGCGACGACACGGTCCACGAGCGCCTTGCTCGCCGCGTCCAGCTTCACGAAGCGCACCGTCATGCCGGAGCGCCCCGCGCCCGACTCCACCTGCGCCTTCACCACCACGCCCTCGCCGCGCAACAGCCGGCTCCCATCCGCCAGCACGAACTCGAACGCGAGCCCCGTTCCCTCGGGCTTCAGCGCGCGCGTGGCGATGAACACGCCGCCGCGCGCCACGTTCGAGCCATACTTGTCGATGAACTCCTCCTCCGTGCCGTACGGAAGACGGATGCGCAGCGGAAGCAGCTTGGGAACAAGCCCGCTCATCGCAGGGGGATCCGCACCTCTCCCCCCGTCCCCGGGATGACCAGCTGGAGGTCACCTTCCTTCAGGGCCGGCGGGGGCAGCTCGAACATGAGGATGACGTCCGAGCGCTCCTCGAGCGCCCACGTGCGGCGCAGCGGGCGCGTCCCCGCGAGCACCTGCGCATCCCGGGCAATCCCATACGTCGCGTCCCGCGCGCCCACCACCCGCGCCGCATCCCAATCCATCGTCACGGGCGCGGGACCCACGTTCTGCGTCACCAACTGCACCCGGAGGAACAGCTCCTCCGTCGTCATGCTCAGCTTCCCCGAGCCCTTCACCGAGTGCGAGGACTCCAGGCCCGTGAGCTTCACCGCCACCGTGTCCACGTGCACCGTGGCATTCGACTCCGGCAGCTCCAGTCGCCGGGGCGCCGCATCGTCCAACCCCGCGGCGAGCCCCGCGAGCTGCGCGTTCGGGTCTCCCCGAGTCGACTCGGGACCGGGCGTGGGACGGCCGCCCTGGTTCACCCGGTCCACCTCCTGACGCAGCTTCTGCAGCGTGCGCTCGTCCGCCGTGCCCAGGGCCCCGGACGCAGGCTCCTCCTTCGTGCAGCCCCCCGACAGGAGGGCCGCGGCCAGGAGCTGCGTCACCGACACCAGGGCCAGGCGGACACGAGGGCTCACGCGGCGCCAGCTCCCTTCACCAGCTCGTACAGCTTGTCGAGCGCGGCGGGCAGCTTCGCCGAGTCCGGGCCACCGGCCTGCGCCATGTCGGGCTTGCCACCGCCCTTGCCGCCGACCTCCTTGGCCATCTCCCGGACCAGCTCACCCGCGCTGATGCCCTTGGCCACCACGTCCTTCGTCACCGCGACGAGGATGATGGCCCGTCCGTCCTTCTCACCACCGATTGCCACCACCCCCGACTGGATGCGGTCCCTGAGCTGGTCCGCCATGCCGCGGAACACCTTGTCGTCCGCCGGGTCCACGCGCGTGGCCAGCACCTTCATGCCGTTGACGTCGCGCGCCTGCTCCAGCAGGTCCTTGCTGCCGGCCGTCTGCGCCTTGACGGAGACCTCCTCCACCTTGCGCTCGAGCTCCTTCACGCGCTTCTGCGTCGCCTCCACGCGCTTGACGACGTCCTTGGGCGACGTCTTGAGCAGCTCCGCCACCTTGCGCAGCTCGTGCTCCTGCTCGCGCACGTGCTGGAACGCGCCCACGCCCGTCAGCGCGATGATGCGCCGCACGCCGGACGCCACGCCGCTCTCGCTCGAAATCTTGAACAGGCCGATGTCGCCGCTGCGCTTGACGTGCGTGCCGCCGCACAGCTCGGTGGACTCCGGGTGCACGGTGACGACGCGCACCGTCTCGCCGTACTTCTCACCGAACATGGCCACCGCGCCGGACTTCTTCGCATCCTCCAGCGCCATGACGCGCGTCTGCGCCGCCGCGTTGTCGCGAATCCAGCCGTTGACCAGGTCCTCGACCTTCTCCGACTCCTCGGTCGTCATCGGACCGAAGTGCGAGAAGTCGAAGCGCAGGAAGTCCGCCGCCACGACGGAGCCCGCCTGCTTCACGTGCTCGCCCAGCACCAGCTTGAGCGCCTTGTGCAGCAGGTGCGTCGCGGAGTGGTTCGCGCGGATGGCCTTGCGCCGCTCCACGTCCACCGCCGCCTGCACCATGTCGCCGACCTTGAAGGTGCCCTCGGTGATTTCCACCGTGTGGACGATGAGCCCCTGCACCGGGCGCTGCGCGTCCAGCACCTTGGCCTTCGCCTTGCCGCCGTGGCCCACGATGTCGCCGGTGTCGCCCAGCTGGCCGCCGGACTCGCCGTAGAACGGCGTCCGGTCCAGCACCAGCTCCACCTTGTCGCCCTGGGACGCCTGGACCGCCTCCACGCCGTCGCGAATCAGCGCGCGGATGCTGCCCTCACCCTCGTGGCCCTCGCCCTCGTAGCCCAGGAACTCGGACGGCCCGAGCTTCTCGATGAGCTTGAGGTAGACGTCGCCGATGGCCTTGTCCTTGGTGAGCTTGCCGCCCTCGTTGCGCTCGCCTTCCTTCTTCAGCTCCTCCTCGAAGCCGGGGAGGTCCGCGTCCAGCCCATGCTCCCGCAGGATGATCTGCGTCAAATCCCACGGGAAGCCATAGGTGCCGTGCAGCAGGAACACGTCCGCGCCGGACATGAGCTTCTCGCCGGACTGCTTCAGCCGGGCGACGCTCTCGTCGATCATCTTCATGCCGCGGTTGAGCGTGCGGCGGAAGCTCTCCTCCTCGTGCTCGGCGACCTTGAGGATGAAGGGCCGGCTGTCGCGCAGCTCCGGGAACGCGTCACCCATCAGCTCGATGACCCGGTCCACGACCTTGAAGAAGAACAGCTGGTCCAGGCCCAGCAGCGTGCCGTGGCGGATGGCGCGGCGCATGATGCGGCGCAGGACGTAGCCCCGGCCCTCGTTGGAGGGCTGCACGCCGTCGGCGATGAGGAACGCCGCGGTGCGGCTGTGGTCCGCCACCACGCGGTGGGACGCGCCCGTCTCCTGTGAGTACGGCTTGCCGGAGACCTCCACCACCTTCGCGATGATGCTCTGGAACAGGTCGGTGTCGTAGTTGGAGCGCTTGCCCTGCACGACGGAGGCGATGCGCTCCAGGCCCGCGCCCGTGTCGATGGACGGCTTGGGCAGCGGAATCAGCGGCGCGTCCTTCTCCTTGCGCTCGAACTGCATGAACACGAGGTTCCAGATTTCGAGCCACCGGTCGCAGTCGCACGCGACGCCCTGACACTTCTTGCCCGCCGCCTCCTCGACACAGGGGATGTCGTCGCCCTGGTGGAAGTGGATCTCGGAGCAGGGGCCGCACGGGCCCGTCTCGCCCATGGACCAGAAGTTGTCCTTCAGGCCGAGCTTGTAGATGCGCTCGCGGGCGACGCCCTGCTTCGCCCACAGCTCGAACGCCTCTTCGTCCCACGGGATGCCGCCCTCGCCGTTGAACACGGTGATGGCCAGCCGCGCGGGGGGAAGTCCGAGCGTCTTCGTCACGAACTCCCAGCCGTACGCAATCGCGTCCGCCTTGAAGTAGTCGCCGAAGGAGAAGTTGCCGAGCATCTCGAAGAACGTGTGGTGGCGCGCCGTGTAGCCCACGTTGTCGAGGTCGTTGTGCTTGCCGCCGGCGCGCACGCACTTCTGCGACGTCGTGGCGCGGCTGTAGTCACGGCGCTCGCGGCCCGTGAAGACATCCTTGAACTGCACCATGCCCGCATTGGTGAACAGCAGCGTCGGGTCGTTGGCGGGCACCAGCGAGGAGGACGGGACGCGGCGGTGTCCACGCTCCTCGAAGAACTTGAGGAACGCCTCTCGAATCTCGGAGGCGGTCAGGGCGGAAGGCATGGTGTGGGTATATGCCACAAGAGTGGGCCGCGCAGGAGTTCTTGGAGTTTGCATGGAGGGGTGGACGCCCCGGCCGGCGAGACTCCGACAACCCCCGAGCCGCCTGGATGGCCGGTGGGGGAGGGGACACCGTCTCCCGAGGCCCCGCGTCAGTGCCCGTGCGACATCGTCTGCTTCACCTTCACCACCCGGGCGGGCATGCCCGCCACCACGGCCAGGGGCGGCACGTCCGATGTCACCAGGGCGCCGGCGCCAATCACAGCGCCGTCCCCCACGGTGACGGGGCCGATGATTTGAGCCCCCACGCCCACGTAGACGTTGCGGCCGATGCGCGGCACGCCGGGCACGCCCAGCTGCGGCTCCACGCTGACGTTCTGGGACAGGAAGCTGCCCTCGCCCACCTCCACGCCGGGGGCCACCACCACGCCGACGCCGCCGTAGCCCAGTCCCACCGAGGCATGCAGCCGCGCGTCGATGTCCACGTGGCTGTGCAGGAGCCGGTCGCCCACCGCGGCCACCATGTCCGGCAGCATCGGGACACCCAGCGTGCGAAGCCGCCTCGCGGCCCGGTAGAAGGTCAGCGCCGTCGGACCCATGTCCCACCCCGTCCCGTCCCCCGGCGACCCGACGACGGCCGGGCCAGGAGGCGCTCCTCGGCCCAGGACGCCATCCCGAGGTGGGAGGCAGCGGGCGTCGGAGGGGGCATCCAGGAGGACGGGCGCGTCGAAGCCATGGCTCCGCGCCAATCTAGGGGGGGCCCGCGTCCCGGCCAGTTGCTCGTTGGCCAGGGGCCCGCGAGCGTCCGCCAGCCAACCTCACCACGCCCCCTTGGACCTCCAAGTGCCACCGGTCCGACACTCGCTCCGGTGGCGGAAGGGGGTTGCTCAGGAGGCCTCGCCGTCGCGCAGGCGCTTGAGCGCGTCCTCGACGTACTGCACGCCCTTGGCGGTGATGGCCTTGCCCTTCTTGGTGTCCTGGGCGTACCCGGCGTGCAGCCGCAGGGCCTTGGCCGCGTTGGGGGCCGCGTAGGTGACGCCCAGCTCGCCCCAGAAGCGCGACGTCGTGCCGGACGTCACCTCCATGTCCAGCTCCGCGGCGCGCGCCAGGTAGAGCGGAATCAGCGAGCGCACGAGCTGGTCCTTCAGCTTGCCCGCGGAGGCGAGCTCCTCGTGACGCGGATGCGTCCGCAGCGCCGCCATCAACCGGTCCACCGCCTGTCCCGCGTCCGCGGTGGGCGATGCGGCCGCGGCCGGGCTCTCGCGCTTCTTCGCGCGGGGCTTGCTCCGGGCGGGGCTGCTCTTGCCCGGCTTCGGCGCGGGAGCCTTGGGGGCGCCCTTCGCGCTCTTCGGCACCTTGGCCTTTCGCGCCTTCGCGGCCTTTGTCGGGGGCGCGGGCTCCTCGGCCGCGACCTCGGCGGCGGGGGCTGGTGGCTCC
>NZ_SRLW01000185.1:0-19947 GCF_006518215.1 Myxococcus sp. AB025B | reverse complement strand
CGACTACGCCGTGTCCGGCCGCCCCCAGCGCCGCCCGAGCGACTCTGAGATCCGCTCGCCGGATGTCATCGCGCGCATGCGCAGGGCCTGTAAGGCCGCCGCCGAGGTGCTCCAGGAAGTCGCCTCCCACGTGCGCCCCGGCATCACCACCGACGAGCTGGACGCCATCACCCACGAGGCCTACATCCGCCGGGGCGGCTACCCGAGCACGCTCAACTACCACGGCTTCCCCAAGTCCCTGTGCACCTCGGTCAACGAGGTCATCTGCCATGGCATCCCCGACAACCGCGCGCTCGAGGACGGCGACATCGTCAACCTGGACATCACCATCTACCTGGATGGCGTCCACGGCGACTGCTCGGCCACCCACTTCGTCGGCAAGGTGGACCCGGAGAGCGAGCGGCTGGTGCGCGTCACCCGCGAGTGCATGGAGCTGGGCATCGCCGCGGTGAAGCCCGGCCGGCCCATCAGCGACATCGGCCGCGCGATTGAAGACCACGCCACCAAGAACGGCATGAGCGTGGTGCGCGCCTACTGCGGCCACGGCATCGGCGAGACGTTCCACACGTCCCTCCAGATTCCGCACTACTACGAGCCCGAGGCCGACACCATCATGCAGCCGGGGATGATCTTCACCGTCGAGCCGATGATCAACCTCGGCGGCTGGGGCCACCGCACGTGGGACGACGGGTGGACCGCCGTCACCGCCGACGGCAGCCGCAGCGCCCAGTTCGAGCACACGCTGCTCGTCACCGAGCAGGGCCCCGAGATCCTCACCGTGGCCTGAAGTCCCGAGCGCCCCACGGTAGACCGTGGGGCGAAGCCACCGTGTGACGGGCGACAGTCCTCCACGGTGGTCGTCACCGGCCGGACGTCCCCTCGAAACCTCTCGGCGCTTCGCGCGCGCCCGGCGCTATCCACGCGCTCCAGGCCCGAGGTCCCGAGAGGTACACCATGTCCCTCGATATCGCCGTCGACGCCGACCGTCTCAAGAGCGTCCAGGACGTCCTCCAACTGCTGGAGGACTCCTTCCAGGTCGACTTCATCCCAGGCATCTTCAAGAAGCTGGACGAGAAGCTGCTCGTCGAGCGCGCAGCGTTCCGGACGAACACAGCCGCCCAGCGCTACGAGCTGGACGTCTACTTCGGACTCAAGGGCCCCGAGGCGAGCGCCCGCTCACCGTTCCTCAAGGTGGGCATGTGCATCACCATCCAGTCCGAGGTCGCCGTGCGCGGCCGCCGCCCGGCCCGCTACGACGGCACACTGGAGGTCCCCCTCTCCGAGGAGACCATCACCCACGTGCCGTTCGCGCTCTACCTGCGCCGCGCCGCCCGGGGCGCGCTCACGACGCCTCCCTCGGAGTGAGCCCGGCTCACCCGCCGCAGGGCGAGAGCGACGTCCCCAGGCAGAAGCGCGCCGACCTCAGCGCCTGCACCACCACCTGGCCGCCGTGGTCCAGGGGCACGCTGCTCCCGCGCTCCAGCACGTAGTCCCGAGGGTCCGACTCGAAGGTGAGCCACAGCCGGCCCTCGGTACACGTGAGCAGCAGGCCCTCGTCCCCCTGGATGCGCCGACTCCAGAGCGACCCCTCGTGCAGCCCCTGTCCGCCCGTCTCCACTCCGGGGCGAGCCTGGGGCTTCAGGTGACTCCACAGCGAGCTCCACAAGCCTCGCCGCGCCGACATGAGCTTGGACTCCATGGCACCACGACCTCCTCATGGCTCACCATGCGCCCCGCCGGGGAAACAGAACAGAGACAGCAATCCAGCATTGTGACCAGTACAGTTGAAGTCCAAGGAACTGTACTTGTCCGTCCAGTGGGCAGGTGTGTCTGGGCAGCGGAGGCCGAGCCCGTTACCGATACGGGCTGGCGGGAGACGGACTTCGCATCGGGGACGGCATGGGCGCGCTGGCACACAAACCGAAGTTGTACGAGCAGGTGGCGGAGCGGCTGGAGGACGCCATCAACGCGGGCACGCTGCACGCGGGAGACAGGCTCCCCTCCGTGCGGCAGCTCAGCCTGCGTGAGCAGGTGAGCATCTCCACGGTGCTCCAGGCGTATCTGCACCTGGAGTCGGTGGGGCTCATCGAGACGCGGCCGCAGTCGGGCCACTATGTGCGCAGGCGTGAGCGTCCCCGCCTCGCGGAGCCGCAGGTGTCCCGCCCCGCGACCAGCGCCACGCCCGTCACGGTGAGCGCGCTGGTGTCGCGCGTGTACCAGTCGATGCGCGACCCGAACCTCGTGCAGATGGGCGGCGCGTGGCCGTCCACGGAGCTGCTCCCCACGCGCCGGCTGTACCGGGAGCTCAACGCGCTCACCCGCGAGATGGGCGACGCGGGGATGCTGTACGACGTACCCCCGGGGTGTCCGGAGCTGCGGCGGCAGCTCGCGCGGCGCTCGCTGGACTGGGGCGCGGCGCTGTCGCCCGAGGACTTCATCATCACCGTGGGCGCGGCGGAGGCCATCCACCTGTGCCTGCTCGCCGTGGCCCGGCCGGGGGACACCATCGCGATTGAGTCACCGGCGTACTACGGCACGCTCCAGGCCATCGAGTCGCTCGGGCTGCGCGCGCTGGAGATTCCGTGCTCACCGCGTCACGGCATGGAGCTGGATGCGCTCCAGGCGGCGCTGGAGCGGCGGCGCGTGGCGGCGGTGCTGGTGGTGCCCAGCTACAGCAACCCGGTGGGAAGCTGCATGCCGACGGCGAACCGCCAGCGGCTGGTCGCCATGCTCGAGGAGCGCGGGGTGCCGCTCATCGAGGACGACCTGTACGGTGACTTGCACTTCGACGAGCGCAGGCCGCGCACGTGCAAGTCGTTCGACAAGACGGGCAACGTGATGCTGTGTGGCTCGTTCTCCAAGACGCTCGCGCCGGGCTTCCGCGTGGGGTACGTGGCGCCGGGCCGGCTCCGGGAGCGGGTGGAGCTGCTGAAGTTCTCGCACACGGTGGCCTCGCCCACGCTGCTGCCGCTGGCGATTGCGCGCTTCCTGGAGGAGGGCGGGTATGACCGGCACCTGCGCGCGCTGCGGCGTCGGTTGACGGAGCAGGTGGCGCGCATGGCGGAGGGCGTGGCCGAGCACTTCCCCGAGGGCACTCGCGTGGCGCGGCCGGCGGGGGGCTCGCTGTTGTGGGTGGAGCTACCGTCCACGGTGGACTCGCTGGTGCTGCACGGGCGCGCGCTGGAGGCGGGCGTGAGCATCGCGCCGGGGCCCATCTTCTCGCCCCGGCCGGACTCGTACCGGAACTTCATCCGCCTGTCGTGCGGACAGCCGTGGACGCCACGCATCGAGGGCGCGATGGCCACGGTGGGCCGGCTGGTGCGTACCCTGATGTGAAGCTCAGCGCGCGAAGAGCAGGCCCGCGCCCTGGCGTGAGGCCTTGTCCAGGGCCTGCGTCACGGCGTCGAGCGCTCGCGCGGGGTCTCCGCGCCGGGTGACGCGGCGCAGGCGGGAGGTGAAGCGGGCCCAGCCTCGGACGGGCTGATAGGTGGGCGCGCCGTCGAGGTGCTCGCGCAGGCCGTCGCGCAGCTGGCGCACCTCGGCGTTCGTCCAGTAGCCGAGGTTCGGGTTGATGCGCCGCAGGTCGTCGGTGGCGCCCTCCTGCTCGGGGACCCGGCCCCAGACGGTGTGGCGCCAGAGGCGATGGAGCATGTCGGGGCAGGCCGCGCGGACGACGACCTCCGCGGCCTCGAGGTCGTCGGCGTCGGGGCGCTGCGAGGTGGCCAGCTCCAGGCGCTCGGTCCGGGGCTCCTTGTCGGTGTGGACCAGGTCCTCGGCGAGCACGTCGAGCAGCTCCAGCACCTCGTCACCGAGCGGCTCGGGCAGCCGCGTCAGCGCGGCGCCGCCGTGCTGGGAGAGGTGGTCGATGAGCGCGAGCAGCACCTCCTCGTCCTCCATCGCCTCGGGGTCCTCGCGCACCACCGCGGCGCGCAGGGACGCGAGCCGGGACGGGGTCAACACCCCGGCGAGGCCCTCGGCGGGAATCAGGAAGAAGGTGACAGGAGTGCTCATGGCCCTTGTCTATACCGCCTGCGCTCAGAGCGACGAGAAGATGTCGCCGAGGGTGGCGATCATCGACTCCGAGTCGCGCACCTGGAACGTCGCGGCCTGGACGCTCGCGGCTTCGATGCGGTCGACGCGGAGCATGCGCACCGCGCCGCGCAGGTGGTCCCAGACGAGCAGGTACCACGCGGGCCAGCTGAGCAGCAGGTAGTGGGGCTCCACGACGCGCACCGTGCTGGTGTCGTTCGCGCGGTAGGTCAGCTCCAGGGCGCGCTGCTCGAAGAAGGCTTCCTGGAGGGGACGCAGCACCGCGGCCCGGGGGTGCTTCCACGTCGCGCTGATGCTGCGCGCGGTGGGGCCCACGAGGATGCGCTGGCGCAGCTTGCCGACGCGGGCGCGCTCCTCGGGTGGGAACGAGGCGGCGAGCTTCTGGCGCAGGCTCTTGAGCGTCGAGAGCAGGAGCGGGGACTCGAGCCGCTCGGCCAGCGCCAGGGCGAGCAGCAGGTCGAGCAGCTCCTGGGCGTTGAGCTGCACGCGCCCGAGCCCTGTCCTTGGCGGGACGCGGATGCCGCCACCCCGGCCCGCGTCCGACTCGATGGGGACGCCGCGCGCGGAGAGCCGGGACAGGTCCCTCCGGACGGTGCGCACGCAGACGCCCAGCTCCTCCGCCAGCTCCGGGGCCGTCCAGGACGGGCGGGAGGCGAGGAGGCCCAGGACTCGGTCCAGACGGTCGGTGACGGGCTCGCGCTTCAAAGGTGACTCATTCTGTCACGTTCTGGGTCCATGTTCATGGGGTCGCGAACGAGCGCGGCCAGGACACACGGAGACAAACGCCATGACCCACACCTTGCGCGGAATGTGCACCTTCAACCTCTGGGCGGATGACCTCCAGGCGGCGACGCGCTGGTACTCGGAGCTGCTCGGCATGCAGCCCTACTTCCGCAGCGAGGACGTGGGGCGGGGGCCTGGGTACGTGGAGTTCCGCATCGGCGACTACCAGCACGAGCTGGGCATCATCGACCGGAGGTTCGCGCCGCCGGGGCTCGGCACGGCTCAGGGCGGGACGGTGGTCTACTGGCACGTCGACGACCTCGCGGGGACGCTCGCGCGCCTGCTCGCGATGGGGGCGCAGCTCCTGGAGGGCGTCACCGAGCGCGGGCCGGGCTTCGTCACGGCGTCGGTCATCGACCCGTTCGGGAACGTGCTGGGCCTCATGTTCAACCGCCACTACCTGGACGTGCTGGGAGGCGCCCATGGCCAGCGCTGAAGGAGGGGCGCCGGTGATTGCGTTCCGGGGCGCGGCGGAGTTCGAGGCCTGGCTCCAGACGCACGTCGATGCGTCCGCGGGGGTCTGGTTGAAGCTCGCGAAGAAGGGGACGGAGATTGCCTCGCTCACCGATGACGAGGCGGTCGACGTGGGGCTGTGCTTCGGATGGATTTCGGGACAGCGCAAGTCGCTCGACGCGCGCTTCTACCTGCAGAAGTACGTCCCGCGCCGGCCGCGCAGCCGCTGGTCCTGTGTGAACGTGCGCAAGGTGGAGGCACTCACGCGCGCGGGCCGGATGCGGCCCTCGGGGCTCGCGGAGGTCGAGGCGGCGAAGGCGGATGGGCGCTGGGACGCGGCCTACGAGTCGCAGAAGAACGCCACGGTGCCGGAGGTGCTCACGGTGGCGCTGGCGGCGAGCCCTCGGGCGGCGCGAGCGTTCGAGGCGCTCGGCAGGACGCGGCGGTATGGGTTGGTCCTCAAGGTGCTGACGGCGAGGACCGAGAAGGGGCGCGAAAGCCAGGTCCGCCGCGTCGTCGAGGAGCTCGACGCGGCGGAGTGAGACCTCAGTCCGCGGACATGGCCACGCCGGGCGGCACCTTCGACGCGCGGCGTGCGGGCAGCCAGCTCGCCAGCGACACCACCGTGAGCAGCAGCAGCGGCACGGCGAGGAAGGTCAGCGGGTCCGTGGCGCTCACGTCGTACAACAGGCCCTCCAGCAGCCGCGACAAGCCGAGCGCCAGTGCGAGCCCGACGCCCAGGCCCAGCGCGCACATCCGCAGCGCCTGCTTCATCACCAGCCGCACCACGTCCGAGGGCAGCGCCCCCAGCGCCAGGCGGATGCCCAGCTCCCGTCGACGCTGCGCCACGCTGTACGCCATCAACCCGTAGATGCCGAGCGAGGCCAGCGCCACCGCCGACACCGCGAAGGCCAGCAGCAACACCCGCTGGAAGCTCCGGTCCGCCACCGAGCGCTCCAGCCCCTGCGCCAGCGTCGTCGTCCGCGGCAGCGTCAGCTGCGAGTCGAGCTGCCGCATCTCCGCCTTCACCAGCGCCGTCACGCTCTCCAGCGGGAGCTGGCTGCGCACCACCACGGACGTCATGGCCCACGGCGTCTGGGCGAGCGGCGCGTACAGCTCCGGCTCCGCGGGCTCGTCCAGCGCGCGGGCTCGCACGTCACCCACCACGCCCACGATCTCTCGCTTGGTGGGCGCGCTGTAGCCGATGATGACCCGCTTGCCGATGACGTCCTCGTTGGGGAAGAACCGCCGCGCGAAGGACTCGTTCACCACGACCACGGGCGGCGCTTTCGCGGTGTCCTGCCGTGTGAAGTCCCGCCCCTGCTTGAGCGGAATCCCCAGCGTGCCGAAGACGCCATCGCTCATCGCCCGGTATCCCGTGACGAGCTTCTCCCCCGTGGGTGAGGGCTTCTCGGGCAGCTCCAGCGACAGGCCGATGGCACCGCCCGTCACGATGCCCGGCGTCACCAGTGACGCGGACTCCACACCCGGCTGCGCGCGAACCTGCTCCAGCAGGCGCTCGTAGAAGGTCGCAATCGTGTCCCGTGCGTAGCGCGCGGCCGGGAGGTTGACGCCCATCAGCGACACGCCGTCGGGCCGGTAGCCCGGGTCCACGTCGGCCAGGCGCTGCGCGCTGCGCACCAGCAGCCCCGCGCCCACCAGCAAGACCAGCGCGAGCGCCACCTGCGTGGACACGAGAATCGCGCGCCAGCGCAGCGCCGCCTTGTTCGCGCTCGTGCCGCGCGTGCTCTGGAGCAGGCCGCCGAGGTTGGCCTTGAGCGCGGTGCCCAGCGGCGCGAGGCCGCACATCAGCGACACCGCGAGCACCAGCGCCGCCGTGTACACCAGCGCGCGTCCATCCACGCGCACCGCCTGCACCTGACGCACGGACTCCGGCAGCATCGCGCTCAGCAGGTCCGCGCCCCACAGGCCCAGGAGCAACCCCAGCGCGCCTCCGGCCAGGGCCAGCAGGGAGCCCTCCGCCAGCAACTGTCGGGCGAGCGCGCCCTTGCCCGCGCCCAGCGCGGTGCGCACGGCGAACTCCTGCTGCCGGGTCATCGCGCGGGCGAGGAGCAGCTGCGCCACGTTGACGCAGGCGATGAGCAGCAGCAACGCCACCGCGCCGAGCAGCAGGAGCGCGGGGCGGCGGGTCTTCTGGGACAGGCGCTCCTGGAGGCCGCGCACGCTCACGCTCGCCTGGGTGTTGGTGTCCGGGTACGTCTGCGACAGGGCCCGCATCACGCCCTGGGCCTCCTGGTGGGCCTGCTCGGCGTTGAAGCCCGGGGCCAGCCGGGCCACGCCGGAGAGCAGGTGGGTGCCGCGGCTCTCCCAGTTGGAGCGGACGAAGTCGCGCGCGGACAGCGGGGCCCACAGGCCGACGGGCTCCTGCGAGTCCTCCCGGGGGAAGTCGAAGCCCTCGGGCATCACGCCGACGACCTCGTAGGTGTTGCCGTCCAGCTCCATCGTGCGGCCGAGCACGCCCGGGTCCGCGCCGAAGCGTCGGGTCCAGAGGCCGTGCGAGAGCACCACGGCACGCGGGCCGTTGAGCTGGAACTCGGGGTCCTCGAGCGCCCGGCCGAGCAGGGGGCGCACGCCGGCGACGCGGAAGAAGTCCTCCGACACCGCCGCGCCCTCCACCCGCTCGGGTTCCTGGTGGGGGCCGGTGAGGGTGAAGCCGCCGGTGTCGTAGACGGCGAACGCGGCGAAGGCCTTCACCTTCTGGCGGAGGTCCTCGGAGTCCAGGCGGGACAGGGCGTTGTTGCCGTCGGGCTCGCGTGGGTCGAAGCCCCACACGGAGACGAGCTGCTCGGACTGGGGGAGGGGGAGCGGCCGCAAGAGCAGCGCGCTCACCACGCTGAAGAGCAGCGTGTTCGCGCCGATGCCGAAGGCCAGCGCGAGCACGGTGGCCAGGGTGAAGCCCGGGCTGCGGCGCAGGGAGCGGAAGCCGTGGCGCAGGTCCTGGAAGAAAGAAGGCATGGGCGACCTCAGAGCCAATCGCGTGCCAACGCCCCATCCGCCTCAAGGGAGCGATGTGCCGACGGGCCCGCCGTGCCCAGGGTGTACCCGTTGTGCGCTTGTGGGACGAGCCCTGTCCGGAGGTGACACGTCCTGGGAGGACGGTTGCTTGCCCGTCTTGAAGGGTTCCTCCCTTCGGACCCAACGACGGGAGGGCAGGTATCGACCTCAGCGTCGGTGTCGCTCCGCCTCCCGGAAGAACTGGGTGAGAGAGTAGTCCAACAGCGACTGGCGCGACTGCATGTACCGGCGGGCACGGAGGAAGGGGAGCCAGGCGCGCCTGCCAATGCGTACCTGCGACTCCTCCAGTGTCTGTCGCAATACCCACGTCCCCCCCAACCGCTGTACCAGGACGTTCCCCAGGTAGGCCCCGATCGCCGGTGCCGTATGCCCTTCGACGAGTTGCCGTTCGTGCTTTTCGGGAAAGTCCTCTCGCCAGAAGTAGAAATCCAGGTCCGTGAGGGACTCGGCCGTCTCGTCCATGAGGGAGGGCACCTTGGCGTGCAGTGCCGCCACGAGACCTTCGGACAGGTCTCCGTAGGACTCGAGAACGAGCTCCGGGTCCTCCACGTCCGAGGACAACTCGACTGGCAGCCACTCTTCCGGTTCCGGCGGCTGGAAGGTGTTGAACTCGGCGATCTTCCGTTGCCGCTCGCTGATGGCGAACTCGTCGGGCATGCGCGAGAGCAACGGTGCCACGTCCGGGTGGAAGCGGGGCTCGACGGGGGCGAGTGCCGCGCTGCGCTCCTTCAGGGTTCTCAGCACCGTGTCGAAGTCGAGGTCCGGTCTCAGGTGGACATGGGCTCGGGCCTGCACCTGGCGCGCCTCATCACTGGCGAACTCGGCGGCAGTGGGCCATAGCACCAGCAGGACAGCGCCGTGGGGAAGCTCCTCCACGAGGTGCGCTGGAGTCGAGAGCACCCGCTCGCGACCCACGCTCTTCACGAGCTTGGGGCCAAAGACGTTGAGCCAATAGAGCGCATAGACCTCATCGAAGCCCTCTCTACGGGTGGTCTCATCATCCCGGCCGAAGCAGGGAGCACCCGACAGTTGATCATCGGCCAGGCTGTGAGCCGATGCGTAGGAGGTTGGGTAGCGCAATGCCCATGCACGCACCATTTCCACGACCCGTTCACACGGAGCGGTCATGGCGAAGAGCGAGAGTGAATGGATGTAGACCGAGACGCCGAGCTTCGTAGGCAGCGGAGGAAACCGGAGCCTGAGGGTCATGTCGAGCGCGGGGCTTTGTGTTCGATAAAGTCCGACGGTCGCGGTCCGCTCCCTCCGTTTTTCCGCGAAAGCCTTCCAGAATGCCTCTCTGGAATACTTTCTTCCACGCGTCCCCTCGACGACATCTGGCATCCACTCGCCCGCCTTCGCCTCCAAGACGTCGAGCATGGCCCCCAGTTCGTCTTGCATTGGGGTCAAGCCATCAAAGGCTGCCTCGAATGAAAGCATGAGGCAGTCTGCTGCCCTCGACTCCCACAGATTCAGGTGCTTCATTGAAACACCATCTCGACTCCCGGAACTGCATCACTCGTGCTGCTCAGTGCCTGCTCCAGGACTTTACTGTCCCGGGGTTTGAGTTTTCCACCCTCGTAGATCAAGCGTACCCTCTTGACCGATGCCTCCAGCTGCAAGCCAGGACGCCGGATTCTCAGCGTCTCGCCGTAGTATCTCAAGGCATGCGTTGCGTCGGTGGTCAGGTGCCCTTCGAGCGTGCCAGCCTCCATTCGTGAGAAATCCCTGCTCTTGAAGCTGAGCGTCTCCACGCGGGGGCCTGTCCCGGTGGCGGGCGCTCCTCGATGACGAGCACGTCCGCGAAACGCAGGTCCGCCTTCATCACTCCCACGTGCGTTTCGATGCGGGGCTGGTCGAAGTCTCGGAGCCATCGCCGTTGTGCCCGCGGACGGGCCGCGTCCTCCATCAGAAGGGCGACCATCGTCCTCTCGAAGGCCAAGCCCCGGGCATACCTGTCTCGCATCACCTGGTAATCCGTCCACCCCAGCGGCCCCTTCGTCGCCTGCCGCTGCCCGATTTCCGCGGTGCGCCGCTCCAGGTACGCCAGATAGTCCGGCCAGAGGGCATGCACCTCGGCACCAGGAGGCACGGCCTTCTGCAATGCCAGCCTGTGCTTCTCAAGGAGTCCCGCGTCCATGGGCAGCCGTGCGCCTCCAGCCTCGGCCTCCGCCTGCCGCAGCTTCGCTTCCGCCACCTCGACGGGAATGCCAGCCGCCTCCGGCGGAAGGGACGGTCTGCCGCTGATTCGCTTCTCGACACCGCCCCGCGCCGCGCTGGCACTCGCGGGTTCCCGATACCGCTCCGCCAACAGGGCCTGCGCCTTCGGCAGGTTGCCTCGGGCCTCGTGCAGGGCGATGACGCCAGCCGGTCCTTCCACCGCCGCGAACCGGGCGACCTCTCGTTCGCCGCGCAAGAGGGCGAAGACTTCGCGGACCGCGCTGGGGCCGAACTGCTCCTCCAATTCCTTCACGACGGTCTTCAGTGCGTCGACGTCTGACGCTGTTGCTGAGCGAAGTGGCTGATGGAGATGGAGGTCAACCGGGCGGCTCGCTCGTCCATCAACCAGCCCGCCTCGCAACACGATGGGCGTCGCCTCGGCCTTGGCCGTGGAGGTCGACTCCTGCGTCGTCGTGCTGCCCTCCGGCGTCGGAGGTGAGGTGGTGGAAGGTGTCGAGGGTGCCTGCATCGCGTTTCGTCTCCGAAAGAGACAAAGGCCTGCGACGCGAAATCGGGGACATCACTAAGTGACGGCGAGTGTCGTGGTGCGGCAGAGGCCGTGGTACGGCGGGAAGCCCACGCCGGCGTCCGCGAGCTGCCTGTCCGAAGCGAGGGTGCGGAACTCGCCCACGTCGTCGCGTGTGCCGGCGGCGGAGCGGAGCACCTCGGCCAGGCGCGTCTACTGGCCTCCTCGGTTGACGTAGAGGTGGGTGCGCCCGGTGTCCGCGTCGAGGCGCTCCCTCACCCAGGGCAGCTCCTGCTTCACGTCTTCTGGATGTTCGAGCGAATCGAGGTGCTCGAAGCGCTGGAGGGCATCCGCCACGACGAATGTCCGTCCATGGAGGAAGCGGCACACCTGGGTGGTGGCCTCGTCGAGGACAGCCTTGATGCGGTAGCGGCGGATGCCAGCCTTCGCGTAGCTGCTCATCTGGGCGAAGGAGCGCCCCTGGCTGATGGAGTGGCTTGCCACCACTTCCCAGTAGAACGGGTGCCTTCTCGGTGAGCGCGCGGCGACAGATGGAAGCCCGCGGCGCTGTGTCGGGCGACATGTCGCCGCGCGAGCCCGACACGTCGGCGGCGGTCGCTCCGACGGACTTCACAGGAGGGCTTGCCCAGACGCGGTGGCGGCACGGCGGTTGCTCTTGGCTCCTGCAACCCATCTGCAACGGAGCCTCACCGTGTCCTCGTCGCCCACGTTCGCCTTCAACCCGCTGGCCCAACCGTCCTCCACCGTCACCCAGACGCTCCCGTCGAGCTTCGACATCAACGCGGCGCTGCTGCTCGCGCAGTGCTGCGGGCTGACCTACGCGCAATACGCGCAGGGAACCCCGCTCACGAGTACGCAGCTTGCTTCCTCGCTGACGGCGATGTCGGGCTACACGTACTCGCTGGTCGCGTCCTTCACGGGCGTCGAGGCCATGGGCCCGGGTGCCGCCTCCGAGGGCCCAGGCGCCTTCGCCACCGTCCCGTTCGGCTTCGCGCTCCAGGCCAGCAATAGCAGCGGGCCGGCGTTCAACATCATCGCGCTCCGGGGCACGCTGTCGTGGGCCGAGTGGTTCAGCGACGCCACCGTGCTGCCGACGGCCTTCGCGCTCGACACGACCGACAAGAGCACGGGCTATGTGCACAGCGGCTTCTACGGCACCTATACGCTGGGCACCGGCGGCACCGCGCCCACCAAGAGCAACCTGCGTCCCACGGGCTCCATCGCGGCGCAGGTCTCGTCAGCCATGGCGAGCCTGCTCTCCGCCAGCAGCAACACCGCTCTGCCGCTCTACGTGACGGGCCACAGCCTGGGCGCCGCGCTGTCGGTGCTGTGCGCCATGGACGTGGCGGTCAACAGCGCCTCCTTCATCAGCGCGGGCGGGCTCTCCCTCTACAGCTTCGCGTGCCCGCGCGTCTCCGGAGGGCTCATCCTCGACGGCTTCACCTACTACAACCCGACGAACTTCGTGACGAACTTCCAGGCGCAGGTGCCCAACAACTTCCACATCGCGAACATGGCGGACGTCATCCCCACCGTGCCCCTGCCCGCGCTGCAACTTGGCCTGGTGGCCGTGGACTACAGCCAGGTCTTCACGAACACGGTGGGCTACTGCGGGCAGCTCGGGGACGTGGCGAGCAACCACTCCCTGGCCGAGAACTACCTGCCCTACGCCCAGCAGTTGCAGTCCGGTTACTCGGTCGCGCAGTCGAGCGCGGCAGTGAGGAAGGCGGGCTGAGCCAGCTGCGGCCGCCGGGCCCGGGGGTTGCCGCGCACGTTGTTCGAGGGATGGACGCCTGCGTCCACATCGTGTCATTGCTGGGAGGCGCAGGTGCCGCGGGCTCTTCGTCAGCCTGGGCCGCTGCCGATTCCTCGCCAGAAGCCTCGACTCGAAGCGCCTCCTCCAGTCTGCGCAGGGTGGCGTCGAAGTCCTCCGGCGTCACGGCCTCCCGTGCCCCTGCTCCAGGACACAGCAGCAGCAAGACGACGGCTCCAGTCCAGCGCATGCACATCGACGCCTCCGTGGATTGCCCCGTCGTCGGGGCGTCCTGGGACAGAGGCTCCCTGTTCAGTCCGACATCTCAGTGGACCGGGCGGAGTATCGCGCTGAAAGAGTCAGGGGAGACCCGGTCCGCCTGGAGGTTCCTGCCTCCAAGGGACAACTGCGCGGACCGAATGGTCGAGAGTCGAGGCGCGGGCGTGAGGTGGAGAACCGAGATGCATGTGCATGCAGTTCGTGGTTCGGAAGATGCCCCTCAAGCCGACCGGCCCAGGGGGTGTCCGGGGCATGGCGATGTCTGCGTCGATGCAGGGCGCTGTCGCCACACCGAGGGCGAGCGAGACCCAATCACCCTAGTCCGTGCAGTGCGAGTGAGGACCGGACATGGGGATTGGCCAGTGATGCCCCGGCTCCGGAACCTGTCAACGCGAGTGAGACAGCGAGTTCGTGAGATGACTGCGCGGCCTCCTGTGAGGTGGTCAGCCGTGCGGGGTTGTTGAACCAGACGGCGTTGGGCTGCGCCTGCGGCTTGGGTGCGCCGCGAGTGAATCGCTCGTGGCGACCTGACCCGGCCAACCCCCGTGTGCCCGCAGGCACACGGGGACAGCCTGGCTCAGCCCATCTTCTCGCGCAGGTAGCTCTCCAGCTCGGAGATGGCGACGCGCTCCTGGGCCATGGAGTCGCGGTGGCGCACGGTGACGGTGTCCTTGGTGGACGCGTCCTTTCCGTCCCCCAGCGTGTCGAAGTCCACCGTGACGCAGAAGGGCGTCCCGATTTCGTCCTGCCTTCGGTACAGCTTCCCGATGGCGCCCGTGTCGTCGTACACGACGCGCATCGAGCCCGAGGACTGGAGCCGGCGGCGGATGCCCTTCGCCACGTCCACGATGCCCGGGTGGTTCTTCTTCAGCGGCAACACCGCCACCTTGATGGGCGCCAGGCGCGGCTTGAAGTGCAGCACCGTCCGGTAGAACTCGTCGACCACCGGGTCCACCTGACCGCGCAGCTTCTTCGCCACCTCGATGCCCTCCGCCCCCGGCATCGACAACAGCCCCGTGATCGACGCGAGCCGCTCGCCCAGCGCGCCCGCGATTCGCTCACCCTCCGCCAGCAGCGCGTTCTTCGCGTCCGCGGTGAGCTTCTCGTTGCGGCTCACGGACTTGAGGAACGTGCCCAGCGCCTCCTCCACCGGCTTGAGCCGGTCCGCCGGCGCGGGCTTCACCTGCTCCTCCGCGTACGCCTCGCTCAGCACCGCGAGCACCCCGCGGTCCACGCCCGCCGAGGGCTCGATGACGAACGGCACCACGTGCTGCTTCGTCTCCGCGTCGAAGTACGTGAGCTTCTCCGTGCTGTGGCTGTTGGGCGCCACCCGCGCCTTCAACCCGAGCGAGCCCTGGTCCTTGCTGTGCGAACCCAAATCGTAGTCCGTCCGGTTCGCGATGCCCTCCAGCTCCTCCAGCCCGTGCGGGAAGCGGTAGAGCAGGTCCACCGTCGCCTTCGCGTAGTGCGCCAGCTCGTTCGCCTTCTGGTGGTACGGCACCAGGTTGTCCTTGGACAACCCCACCGACAGCCACCAGTTGATGCGGTCCTCCACCCACTTCTGGTGCCACGCCTCGTCCTCGCCGGGCTTCACGAAGAACTCGATCTCCATCTGCTCGAACTCACGCACGCGGAAGATGAAGTTGCGCGGCGTGATTTCGTTGCGGAAGGACTTGCCCATCTGCGCGATGCCGAACGGCAGCTTGCGCGACGTGGAGTCGAGCACGTGCTTGAAGTTGAGGAAGATGCCCTGCGCCGTCTCGGGGCGCAGATAGGAGAAGGACTCCGGGTCCGGCACCGGCCCCACCTGCGTCTTGAACATCAGGTTGAAGGGGCGCGGCTCGGTCAGCTCCGCACTGCCGCAGCTGGGACACTTGCCGGCGAGCTGGTCCGCGCGCCAGCGCATCTTGCAGCCCTTGCAGTCCACCATCGGGTCCACGAAGGTCTCTTCGTGCCCCGAATAGCGCCACGTGAGCTTGTTCATGAGGATGGAGGCGTCGATGCCCTCCATGTCCTCGCGCTCCCAGACGTTGGCGCGCCACCAGGCCAGCTTCAGGTTGTTCTTCAGCTCGACGCCGAGCGGACCGTAGTCGTACGTGCCCTGCAGGCCTCCGTAGATGGCGGAGCCCGGGAAGATGAAGCCCCGGCGCTTGGACAGGGAAACCAGCTGCTCCATCGTCTGTGCGGCCATCGGTGTACGGCTCCTTCGTGAGCGGTGAGCCTCGGAGGCTACACCGTTCCCGGAAGCCGCGGACCCTAGACGCGGATGGGCGGCTCGATGAGCGCCGGAGGCGTGGCCCTGGCGTCATCCGGCTCGTACGCCGGTGCATGCGGCCCCGCATGCGTGCGCTTCCACCGGCGCGGCACCCGTTCGATACCCACCGGGTAGACGGTGAGCTGTCCCTTCTCGTCGATGTGCAGGCGCAGGAAGTTCTTCCAGTCCGGCAGCGCCAACGAGATGAACGCCTCGTTCGAGTGGGCTCCGAACAGGTTGACACTCAGCCACAGGTACAACCCCATGACGAAGGGGCCCACCAGGAAGCCACCCAGGAAGGTGAGCGCCGAGGACACCAGGAACTTGCCCGCCAGGTGCGCCCAGCCCGCCGTGCAGTTGAGGCCGTCCGGCGTCAGGTCGGGGCAGATGCCCATCCCGCTCACCGCCAGGTACGTGCCTCCCCACGCGACGAAGAACGCCGCGAGGATGTGGGCCACGCCGTGCAGCGTGCCCGCGAGCCACCGGAGCTTCCCGAACGCGGAGTCGGCCAGGCCGATGAGCCCGCCGATGGTGCCCAGGCCCAACACCATGGTCCACGGGCGGCTCACCATGCTGTTGGCCACGGCCATGATGACGTCGCCCAGTTGGGAGAAGCCCAGCGAGCCCACCTCCGCGTACGCGGCCAGCGCGAGCAGCAGGTACAGCGCGCCCGTCAGCAGGCCGAACAGCGGGCTGTAGCGGATGAGGAACAGGTTCTTTCGCGCGAGCGCGCGTGAGGTGCGCTCGTCCGGGAAGCTCTTCTCCAGCCGGTAGCCGTCGCGCAGCACGTGCGCCTTGGGCGCGTGCGTGGGGTGCATGAAGGCGCCGCCGCCGCCGGCCGTGATCTTCTGCCGGCCCGCGGGGTCCTCGTGGCGACGGTAGTGGTGCAGGTCGCCGGCGAGGAAGATGCTGATGCGCCGGCCGAGCACCTTCTCCTGGAGGTACTCCAGGTTGTTCTCCAGGTAGCTGCCCTTGCGCCGCTGCGTGGCGGCGAGAATCCACGCGGGCTCCGCGTTGCACAGGATGACGCGGTCGTCGGGGCCCATGCTGTCGGCCACCTGGCGGAAGTACTCCACCTGGGGCACGTCGATGTCGCTGTTGAGCTGCACGTCCGTGCCGATGAGCCACCAGCGATGCGGCAGCTTGAGCGCGAAGTAGCTGCGGCTCTGCCGCGTGCGTCGGCCGGCAATCCAGCGGTTGGCGCAGAACAGCCGCATGAAGGCGGACAGGCCGTCGTACCAGTCGTGGTTGCCCGGGATGACGAACAGGTCCGGATTGGGCGCGACGGAGCGCCGCATGGCCGCCTCGTACGGCTGGATGAGGCGCTCCTCGTAGGCCTCGCGGCTGGCGCCGGGGTACACGCCGTCGCCGCCGAAGATGAGGACGCGGCCGCGCTCGGTCTCGAACTCGCCGACGCGGGGCTGGCCGCGCACGGGGAGCTTCAGCTCGGGCAGCGCGAGCAGCCGCGCCACCGTGTACGTGGAGTCCCAGCCGTCGCCGGTGTCGGAGACGTAGTCGAGCCAGAAGTCTCCCTGGGGGCGCGTCTCCTCGGAGTAGTCGAAGTAGGGGACCTGCGGGCGCACCACGGCCTCGATGAGGCGATGGTCCGCGCGGGCGCCGAAGACGGCGGCGACGACCGCGTCCAGGCCCGTGCGAATCAGCTGCGACGGGTGCAGCCAGCGCACCATGGGGGCGTGGCGCTGGGGGTGGGTGGCCGTGCCGCTGTCGGAGATGAGCGCCGTCTCGTTGCGGGAGGGGACGAGGTGGGGGCGCTCAACGGAGGGCACCTCGGAGGGGTCGTTGCGCTGGCGCGCCGCCGAGGATTCGCGCTCAGCGGCCATGAGGAGCGCTCTCCCGGGGGCCGTGCGTGAAGCGCTGCTCGGGGCCCGGGCCCGCGTAGACCTGCACGGCCTTGAACGGCGCGCCGGGCGACACGACGCGCGCGGAGTGCTTCGCGCCCGCGGGGATGTAGACGGCGTCACCCTTGCTCACGCGCAACGTCTGTCCGGCCACCGTCATGTCGGCGGCGCCGTCCTCGATGTAGAGAATCTCCGCGCTCGACTCGTGCGTGTGCTCGGGGACCTCGCCGCCGGGCTGGAGCTCCAGCAGCGTCAGTGACGCGGCGGTGGCGCCCGTGGACGCGTTGAGGAACAGCGTCGCGCGGCCCTTGCCGTTCGCGATGAGGTGGCGCGGGGCTTCGGCGGCGGTGACGCGGTGGCGCACCGTGGGCTTCGCGTCCGTGGGGCGCGGGCCCGGCGCGGTGGTGCTCGGTGCAGTGGAGCCGGGCGCGGCGGACCAGCGTTGCGCGTTGATGCTCGGTGCGGCGGTCCTTGGCGCCGCGGTCCAGTGCGGCGGAGTGACGTTCTGCGTGGACGAGGTCGGGACAGAGGTGTCGGGCGCGGCGAGGTCCGGCGTGGCAGCCCCGACAGCCCACCGTTGCGCGGTGATGCTCGGTGCGACGGTGTTCGGCGAGGCGGCCCAGGCGGGGGCGGTGACACCCGGTGTGGACGCTGCTCGGCCGACGGCGCTCGTCGTGGTGGCCGCGATGGACTCGACGGACTCCGGGCTCGCGACCCAGCGTCGCGCGGTGATGTTCGGTGAGACGGTCCACTCGGGCACGGAGCTGATGCGAGCCCCCGTCATGGCCGAGGTCTCCGAGGAGGCCTCACTCGCCCTGGCAGGCGGGTTGAGACCGAGGCCCGTGAGGGCCAGCGCGGAAATCAGGAGTCGTGGACTCATCGTGTTGCTGGATTATCACGACACCGGCCCCTGGCTGGAGAGCAGGCAGGCGGTGTTCTTCGTTCCCTCATGGCCGCGAGTGGGGCACCCTGCCCGCCATGGCGGACCTCAACCCCAAGGACTTCCCCGTCGTCGTCCCCTTCACCCTGCACTGGAGTGAAATGGACGCGTTCGGCCACGCGAACAACGCTCGCACCTTCACGTGGTTCGAGACCGCGCGCATCGCCTACCTCGTCCGCATCGGCATGACGGGCCCCTCGGGCGCCGGCGAGACGCGCATCCAGGGCGGCGTCGGCCCCATCCTCAAGGCCACCCAGGCCGAGTACGTGCGCCCCGTCGTCTTCCCCGTGCGCCTGGTCGCCAGCGCCCGCGTCTCGCGCATCGGCAACACCTCCGTCACGCTGGAGCACGCCGTGTTCGGCGAGGAGGACGGCGCGCTCTACACGAAGGGCAACGCCGTCATCGTCACCCTCGACTACGTCAAGAACGAGCCGGTGCCGGTGCCCGCCTCCGTGCGCGCCGCCATCGAGGCGCTGGAGGGGCGGACGTTCGGCCCATGAGTGCTCCGGCCGTCACCAGGACGCCCGCCGTCGAGGAGCGCGCGCATGGCTGAGTCCGTGCTCGAGTTCTACCAGGGGCTCGCCGAGGAGTATCACCTGCTCTTCGCCAACTGGGCCCAGACGGTGGAGCGCCAGGGCGCCGCGCTGGACGCGCTGCTGCGTCGGTGCGGCGCGCCGCCGCCGCGTCGGGTGCTGGATTGCGCGTGTGGCATCGGCACGCAGGCGCTGGGGCTCGCGGGGCGCGGCTACGCGGTGCACGCAACGGACCTGAGCCCCGCCGCCGTGGCCCGCGCCGAGCGCGAGGCGCGCACCCTGGGCGTCACCCTCACCACCGGCGTCGCGGACATGCGGACGCTGGACACGCAGGTGTCGGGGATGTTCCAGGTGGTGCTCGCGTTCGACAACGCGGTGCCGCACCTGCTCACGGATGAGGACCTGGACGCCGCCGCGCAGGCGATGGCCTCCAAGCTCGCGCCCGGGGGGCTGCTGGCGCTGAGCGTGCGCGACTACGACGCGCTGATGGCCGAGCAGCCGCGCTTCACCTCGGAGCGGGTGCTCGACGCGCCCGAGGGCCGGCGCATCCTCTTCCAGGTCTGGGATTGGGCCGCCGACGGCAGGACGTACACGGTCCACCAGTTCATCCTGCGCCCCGAGGGCAAGGGCTGGCAGGCCACGGAGCACACCGGCGTGTACCGCGCGCTCCAGCGGGTGGAGGTGGAGCGCGCGCTGACACGGGCGGGGCTCGTCGACACGCGGTGGTATTCGCCGGAGGAGACGGGCTTCTATCAGCCCATCCTCACCGCCCGCAGAGCGTGAAGCCGTGGCTCAGTTCCAGGTCACCGTCGAGGAGTCGTTGCTCACCACGCCGCCCCTGCAGTAGGCATGGAAGGACCATCGCGACTTGCGGCCGGGGTTCCACCAGTACTCCCAGCCCGTGCCCAGCGGGATGGCGAGCGAGCCTTCGACGGCGTAGACATCCACCGTGCCGTTGGCGACGGGAGTGCCCCACCCGTTGTAGAAGACGCCGACGTGGATGTTCGTCCCGTTGGCGACGGTGGCGCTCTGAGACCACGGCGTCGACGTGTTGGGCTGCACACGCACCTGGATGGAGTTGTAGGGACACGCGGCCTCGGCGGCCAGCGGGGCGCTCACGGCCGCCATCACTCCCAGCGCGTACATCAGGCTCTTCGTCTTCATGGGGTCTCCCGCCTGCGAGGTCGAATGACAAACGCTGCGCGCAGGTGACTCATGCTAAGCATGAAATCCTGATTATCCGCAATGACGATTGGGTCACCCTGGGACGGGTGGGGTTCAGCCGCTGCGGCGGGCCTCGGCG
>NZ_SRLW01000184.1:0-19977 GCF_006518215.1 Myxococcus sp. AB025B | reverse complement strand
GTTCTGCTTCGTGATGACCGTCTTCATGGCCTCGTCCAGGGACGGATGGGCCTTGACACCCGGCTGGTCACCCCAGCCGGCCTTGAGCGCCTGCTGCTGGCCGCCGATCTTCTCCTCGGCGTGCCAGTCCTGCTCGAACAGGCGCTGGTTGACGATGCCCACCTCGTACTGCCCCATGGCCGCGGGAATCGGAGGAGGACCGTCCGGCTGGGCCTCCTTCATCGTGCGCACCTGGATGGCGTAGGCCCAGACGATGCCCACCGCGAAGATGACGAGCGAGCCGACACCGATGCCCACCACCTTGCTCATGACGATGTGGTCTTCCTCGGCGGCCACACCGTGGGCGCCGACGATGACACGCGACTCGAGCTCAACCTGGGTCTTCTTCATGGCTGCACGTACCTCAGGGACTCCGCGATGTAGGGGTCCTTCACCGGCATCGTGTAGTTGTTGCTCGCGTTCTTCAGCGCGAACCCCACCGCGATGCCGCCCACGCCCACGAACGAGGTGACGAGCGTGATGATGGTGAACGCGTCCACGTTGGGCCCCTTGTCACCCGTCAGCGCCGGCCAGATGAGCCAGTACAGGTCGAACGCGTGGACCGCCAGCAGGTAGAAGGCCACCAGCGACAGCTTGCGGGGCTGCAGCTTCAGATTTCGCGACAGCAGCGTGAAGAACGGCAGCACGAAGTGCAGGAAGAACAGGGCGATGGACGCCGGCTTCCAGGCGCCGAAGATGCGCACACCGTACCAGGGCGCCTCTTCCGGGATGTTCGCGACCCAGACCAGCAGGAACTGGGAGAAGGCGATGTAGGCCCAGAACGCCGTGAAGGCCAGCATCAGCTTGCCCAGGTTGTGGAAGTGGGCCGTCGTCACCAGGTTGCCGAACAGGCCCTGGCCCCGGGCGTACGTCGCCGCGATGGTCAGGATGCAGAAGGCCGACAGGAAGCTGCCCGCGAAGTAGTAGACCCCGAAGATGGTCGACTGCCACAGCGGCGTCAGGCTCATCAGCCAGTCGAAGGAGGCGAAGGTGATGGTCAGCGCCAGCAGGGGCAGCATGCCCGGGGAGAAGCGGCGCAGCCGCCGGGTGAAGTCCAGGCCCCCCTCGGTGTCCTGCTGCACGCTCAGCTTGCGCAGCTTCCACGCGGCGAAGATCCACACCGCGAAGTAGATGACGTGGCGGAAGGCCGTGAAGGCCGGGTTCAGGTAGAAGTGGACCTTGTGGCTCAGGTGCTCCGACTCCAGCCCCGTGATGTTGGCGCGCAGCGGGGAGCTGTCCAGCCAGGGGTAGAGGTAGTTCGCCATGAAGGCGAGCGGGAGGATGAGCACCACGAAGATGGGGATGGTGGACGCGCCCGTCTCCATGGCGCGGCGCAGCAGGATGAGCCACTTGGCCTTGGCCGTGTGGAAGATGGCGATCATGATGATGAACGCCACGCTGATGCCCACCCAGTAGGTGAAGGCGAGCAGGTAGCTGTGGGCGGCGATGCCCTTCGCGTCGGTGGCCAGGTACACGGCCAGGGTGGCCAGGATGCCCAGGACACCCACGCCGAACGCCGGCACCATCAGCTTCGGCGTGCCGGTGTAGCGCTCGAGGGGAACGGAGGCTTCGGCTGCGGGGCTCATCGGTTCTCCTGCGGGACGGGCTGCTGACCGGCCGTCCGGATGTTGCGGGCTTCCTGAAGCGCTCGCACGTAGGCGACCACGGCCCAGCGCTCGCGCACGTCGAGCTCGCCGGAGAAGGACGGCATCACGCCGTAGCCCTCGTTGATGGCCGTGTAGAAGTGGCCCGCGGGCTTGGTCTCCAGCTCCAGCAGCGACGGAGGCAGGCGCAGGGCCATGTTCTCCGCCACCACGCTGTTGCCGTCGCCGAGCACGCCGTGGCACTGCGAGCAGACGATGTTGTACTTGCGCTGGCCCAGCGTCAGCAGCGCCTGGTCCACCGTCACGGGGATGGTGGCCGTGGGCTGCCCGTTGGCGCGGCCGGTGACGGCCGTCTGGCGGGCGACGGGGTCCTTGATTTCGGACACGCTCGCGAAGCGCTCACGCGGGATGGTGTGCGCCGGGGGCTGGCGCATGGCGCGGCCATCCGCCCAGAAGTCCGAGGCCTCGTAGTACTCGTACTTGGCCTGGTGCTCCATGCGCTGCAGGAACTCCGAGGGGACGTCGCAGCCCGACAGCGCGACGAGTCCGGCGGCGGGGATGAGCCACCTCATTCCTTCTCTCCCGTGACGACGGTCACCTGGGTGGCGCCCAGGGCCTTGAGCTGGTCGATGACGGCCGTGGAGTCCTGGCCCGTCGCGTGCGGCACGCTCAGCCAGTAGCCGTGCGTGGACGCCGAGCGGAACTCCTCGGACTCGAAGACGGGGTGGTACGGCTGCGGCAGCCGGCTCAACCCCAACAGACCGAAGAAGATGCCGAACGCGGCGAACAGCACCGTCAGCTCGAACGTGATGGGCACCCACGCCGGCAGGGACAGCAGCGGACGACCGCCGATGTTCAGCTTGTAGTCGACGGTGTTCATCCACGTCTGCATGGAGAGCGCCGTCACCATGCCGGTGAGGCCGCCGCACAGGGCGATGAAGGGCACGCGCGACGGCGGGAGGCCCAGGGCCTCCGAGCCGCCGTGCAACGGATAGGGGGAGTACGTATCCATCCCCTGGAAGCCCTTCTCCCGCATCTGGCGGGTGGCATCCACGAGGATGTCTGGCGTCGCGAACTCGGCCAGCACCCAGGAATCGAGGACCTTGGCTTCCATGACTCTAGTGCGCTCCGTGGCTGTTGTGGTGGGCGGCGTGCTTGAGCTCGAGCTGGAGCTCCTTCACCTCGCTGATGGCCACCGCGGGCACGAACTTCAGGAACAGCAGGAACAGGGTGCCGAACAGGCCCAGCGTCCCCACGTAGATGCTCCAGTCCACCCACGTCGGCGTGTAGATGCCCCAGGACGACGGCAGGAAGTCCTGGCTCAGCGACGTGACGATGATGATGAAGCGCTCGCACCACATGCCGATGTTCACGGCGATGGAGGCGACCCACATGATGGGGATGCTGGTCCGGCACTTCTTGAACCAGAAGATGTTCGGCGTGATGACGTTGCAGGCGATCATCAGCCAGTACACGCCGGCGTAGGGGCCCGTCGCGCGGTTCACGTAGAACGTCCAGAACTCGTACTGGTTCTGCGAGTACCACGCGATGAAGTGCTCCATGAGGTACCCGTAGGAGACGAGCAGGCCCGTCGCCAGGATGACCTTGTTCATGTTCTCCAGGTGCCGGTCCGTAATCACGTCCCTGAGGCCCAGGTACTTGCGCGCCGGGACGATGAGCGTGATGACCATCGCGAAGCCGCTGAACACGGCGCCGGCCACGAAGTAGGGCGGGAAGATGGTCGCGTGCCAGCCGGGCAGCAGGGAGACGGCGAAGTCGAACGAAACGATGGTGTGCACCGACACGACCAGCGGCGTGGAGAGGCCGGCCAAGAGCAGGTACGCAATCTTGTAGTTGTGCCAGTGACGACCGGAGCCGCGCCAGCCGAGCGCGAACAGACCGTAAATGGTCCGCTGCAGCTTCGTCTTGGACGAGTCACGCAGCGCGGCCAGGTCCGGGATGAGGCCCACGAACCAGAACAGCGCGGACACCGTGAGGTACGTGGAGATGGCGAACACGTCCCACACCAGCGGCGAGCGGAACTGCGGCCACGCGCCCAGGGTGCTGGGGTACGGGAACAGCCAGAAGGCGAACCAGGGACGGCCCGTGTGGAGCAGCGGGAACAGACCCGCGCACATGACGGCGAACAGCGTCATGGCTTCGGCGAAGCGGTTGATGCTCGTGCGCCACTTCTGCTGGAAGAGCAGGAGGATGGCGGAGATGAGCGTACCGGCGTGGCCGATACCGACCCACCAGACGAAGTTGATGATGTCGAACGCCCAGCCGACCGGCTGGTTGTTGCCCCACACGCCGATACCGCGGGCCAGCGTGTAGGTGACACCGATGACGAGCAGACCCAGCGCGCTGAGCGACAGGCCGAAGAGCATGAACCAGCCCTTGCCGGGCTTGCGCCAGACATGGTCCAGCAGCGTCTCGTTGAGTGACTTGTCGTCGTGGTGCGGTGCGACGAGGTCCCGTGGCTCGAGCGGGTCGAGCGGGTGGTGGGCAGCGGTCTCGGCCATGACTTAGTGGCTCCCTTCCTGCGGCGCGGCCTTGGCCGGCTCGAGGGCGGTATTCGGGTTGCGCACGCGGATGAGGTGCGCGGTGCGCGGACGGGTGCCCAGCTCGTGGAGGAGCTTGTAGGCGCGCACGTCCTCATGGAGCTGCGAGACGAGCTGCTTCTCGTCGTGGAGGGAGCCGAAGACGATGGCCTGCGCGGCGCACGTCTGCTGGCAGGCCGTCTTGAGGTCGGCCTCCTTGATGAGCTCCTTCTTGACGCGCGCGTCGATGCGAACGCGCTCGATGCGCTGGACGCAGTACGTGCACTTCTCCATGACGCCGCGGTTGCGCACCGTGACGTCCGGGTTCATCAGCATCTTCTCGGTGGCCGTCTTGTCCGCGGTGTAGTGCAGGTAGTTGAAGCGGCGGACCTTGTAGGGGCAGTTGTTGGAGCAGTACCGCGTGCCGACGCAGCGGTTGTACACCATGTCGTTCAGGCCCTCGTCCGAGTGCACGGTGGCGTTCACCGGGCACACGTACTCGCAAGGCGCCTTCTCGCAGTGCACGCACGCGACGGGCTGCATGACCATCTTCGGGTCGTTCTCCGGACCCTCGAAGTACCGGTCGATGCGCAGCCAGTTCATCTCGCGGCTGACGGCCACCTGGGCCTTGCCCACCACGGGGATGTTGTTCTCGGCCTGGCAGGCGATGACACAGGCGCTGCAGCCCGTGCAGCGCGACAGGTCGATGGCCATCGCCCACTTGTAGCCGTTGTACTCGAAGGGCTCGAGGTTGT
Organism: Myxococcus sp. AB025B; assembly: GCF_006518215.1. Classification (NCBI taxonomy): domain Bacteria; kingdom Pseudomonadati; phylum Myxococcota; class Myxococcia; order Myxococcales; family Myxococcaceae; genus Myxococcus; species Myxococcus sp. AB025B. The sequence continues at coordinate 15,039 of NZ_SRLW01000184.1, read as the reverse complement.
CCTGGATGCCCAGCTTCAGCTCACCCTTCACGCGGTGCAGGGTGTGCTGGGTGGCGACCGAGGGGTTCTCCAGCTCGGACAGCGGCATGTCCAGCGCGATGGGGCGGTTCTCCATGCGCCAGTGCGTCTGGGTCAGGCTGAACTTGTGGGTGCCGCGCACCTTGGTGAGCGTGGCGCCGCCGTCGAACCAGGGGTTCTTGCTGGTGCGAATCAGGTTGGCGTTGAAGCCCACGCCCTTGGCGACCTGCTCGTGCAGGCCGTCGCGGCCGTAGCCCAGCGCCACCGTGACGGTGTCGTCCTCGTGACCGGGGACCACCCACACCGGGACCGTGAGCTTCTGGCCGGCGTAGGACAGCTCCGCCAGGTCGCCGGGGGACAGGCTCAGCTTCTTGGCCGTGTCCGGGCCGACGAGCGCGGCGTTGTCCCAGGTCATCTTGGTGATGGGCTCGGGCAGCTCCTGCAGCCAGGAGTTGTTGCCGAAGCGGCCATCGTAGACCTTGTAGTCCGTGATGAAGTTCAGCTCGAGGTCACCGGTGGCCGGGGGCGTGTAGCCCGCGACCAGCGAGGCCGCGGCGCCGAAGTCCGGGGCGGTGGCCACGGCGGCGGACGCGGTGTTCTCGATGAAGCCCTGGGACACCCACGTCTCCCAGCGCGCCTCGAAGTCCGCCGCGTTGGCGGACTGGCCGCGCCAGTAGTCGCGCAAGAGCTGGTAGGCGGGGCGGAAGGGCTCGTCCAGGAACATGGCGAGCAGCTCCGCCTCCGGCACGCCCGCGAAGAGCGGCTGGATGAGCGGCTGCGCGATGGCGACGGTGCCGTCCACCGAGCGGCCGTCGCTCCACGTCTCCAGCGGGTGCGCCGCGGGGATGAACCAGTCGGCGTGAGCGCTGGTCTCGTCCTCGTAGAGGCCCGTGTAGATGACGTTCAGCTTGGCGCGGTTGGGGTGGTCCTTGCTGAGCACCTTGGCCAGGCCGACGTCCGCGGGGAGCGTGTAGACGGGGTTGTAGGCGGTGATGACCAGCGTGTCGACGCGGCCCGCCTCGATGTCCTCGACCAGGGCGCGCGCCTGCGACAGGCCGGTGGCCTCCGCGATGGACGCCTGGACGTAGCGGACGGTCTTGTTGGCGTTGCCGAGCGCGTCGTTGATGGCGTGGGCCAGCGCGTGCACGGCGGCCGGCTGACGCTCACCCGCGATGACGAGCGAGCGGCCCGGACCGGCGGCGCGCAGGTCGGCGGCGACCGCCTGCACCCAGTTGCCCATGTCCCCGCGCAGCTCCGACTTGGCGGCGGCCGGGGCGGCGAGCGACGCGGCCGTGCCACCGACGGCCTGGGCCACGGCGGCGGCCAGCCCCAGGATTTCCCGGGACTTCAGGCGCTTGCGGTGGTCGGCCATGCCGCCGGTGATGGAGAAGCGGGCCTCCGCCATGTAGAGGCGGTTGAGCTTGCCCTTGCGCGGGTCGCGGCGGTCCGCGAACTCGCGGATGTGGCGCAGGTTGCCCGGGCAGCTCTCCAGGAAGTCCGCGTCCAGCGACAGCACGACGTCCGCGTTGGCGAAGTCGTACAGCGCGGTGACGTGCTGGCCGCCGAACAGCGTGCGCAGCGCGTCCGCGCTGTTGTCCTGGTGGGAGGACGCGCTGAAGAAGCGCGCGTTGGGCAGCTTCTTCAGGATGCGGTTGCGCAGGTCACCCGTCAGCGGGGAGCCCACGGCCTCCGTGAGGAAGCGCACGCGCGAGCCGCCGTTGGCCGCCTTGGTCGCCAGCCCCGCCAGCGTCTCCTGGAGCACGCGCAGGGCGCGGGGGCTCTTTCCCTGGCGCAGCACGCGGGCGCGGCTGGGGTCGTACAGCGACAGGAGCCACGCCTGCTCGAAGGTGCAGGCGGCGCCCTGGTTGATGGGGTGGTCCGGGTTGCCCTCGATCTTCACGGGGCGACCCTCGCGGGCGGTGATGAGCAGGCCGGAGGTGTGGCCCGACAGCGTCATCGCGGACGCGTAGTGCAGCGGGTTGCCGGGGGTGACCTCCGGCGGCGTCTTCGTGTACGGCAGCAGCTTCTCGTCCTGGGGACGGGTGCTGCAGGCCGTGGCGCCAGCCAGCGCGAGCGACGCGCCGAGCAGCTGCATGAACTCGCGGCGGACGAAGCCGGAGGGGGGCAGGTCCGCGCCCGCGGGGAACTCGGGGCGGGTCTCCTCCAGGTACTCGGAGGTGCCCAGCTTCTCCTCGAGGCTGCGCCAGTACGTCTGGCCGTAGCCGTGCTCGGAGGAGTTCGCGTGCCGGGCGGCGTGGTCCAGCGCCTCACCCACGGCGTCGGGCGCCGGGGCAGGCCGGTCCGAGACGACCGGGAGCGCGAAGGAAGAGGACTCCTGCGACGGGGCGCCGTCGCGCTTCGTGTTCATCGGTGGCATGTGGAGCAGCTCTCGCGCGAGTGGACGTCGTACTCTTCCTTCAGCTTCTTGCCGAGCGCGGCGGCCTCGGCCTTGTCCTTGGGCGGGGTCCACGTCATCGACGTGATGAACTCCGCGGGCCGCAGGTTCGGCTCGGGGTTGCGGTGGCACTCGAGGCACCAGGCCATGGTCAGCGGCGCGGCCTGCTCGATGGCGCCCATCTGGTCCACGCGGCCGTGGCACGTGGCGCAACCGACGCCCTTGTTCACGTGGATGGCGTGGTTGAAGTAGACGAAGTCGGGCAGGTTGTGGACGCGCACCCACTGGATGGGCATGTCCGCGAAGAAGGCCTTGCGCACCTCGGTCAGGTACGGGCTCTTGTTCCAGACCTGTGCGTGGCAGGACATGCACACGGTGGTGGACGGGATGCCCGCGGAGGGCGCCTTGTCCACGGACCAGTGGCAGTACTGACAGTCGATCTTCTCGTCACCCGCGTGGTGGCGGTGGTCGAATTCGATCGGCTGTTCGACGGGCATCTGCTGGTTCGTGACGTACGGAGACCGTACGTACGCCATGAGGCCGCCGATGCCGATGGCGGGCACGGCAAGAAGCGCCGCGGCGGAGAGCCGAGACACCGTGTTCGTCCAGCGTGGAAACAGAGGGCCGCTCATACCAGGACCATGGGCAAGGGGGCTTCAACGACTACGGTGAACGAGGAGGAGGAAGAGGCCAACGCGTGACTCGACGCGAACAGCGGCGGAACGATCCCGGCCCCGTGGGGGCGGGGGGGCGGCTCCTGGCGCGCGGAAGACGAAGCAGTCACGTCCAACGAAACCTCTATGGATGTTGCCGCGGGCGGGTCCCTCCTCCTGTCCAACCCAGCGCGGCGCGGGACCATTGACCATCGACACCGCAGTGTCAACCATTCTGATGTTGTGGCCGTGGGATACCATTTCCTCGCGCGGAGGCGGGAAATCGCGGTCCGGAAGCGATGAATCTCTCTTCTGGCGGGCGGAAGCGACGTTGAGTCGTTTCCGTCTGAGACGGATCAACAGCCCTGTTTCAGCCGCCCCCGGATGCGCGTGTCGGCCCTCACAGACAGGTCGCGCGGCGCGGGTGCGTGAGGTGGCTCACTCCGGGTCGGAGTCCTCGTCGCCCCCATCCGGTGCGCGCCAGCGCTCGCGGCGGCGGGCGAGCAGCTTCTCGACCAGCTCCCGGGCGCGGGCATCGCGGTGGTAGTGGGGGTCGTGGCGGGTGCCCTTGCCCTGGTTGCAGCGGGCGCACGCCAGCGCCAGGTTCTCCAGGCCGTCGGTGCCGCCGGCGGTCCGCGGGACGATGTGCTCGATGGTGGCCCGGCTGATGGGCTCCCCATCCAGGCCCACCAGCAGGTGGGCGTTGCAGTGCAGGCACTTGCCCAGCCAGGCCTCGCGTCCCCGGTGTTCGGTGCGCTCGAAGGTGAGGTCCGTGGCGATGATGCCCAGGATCCTGCGGCGCTTGGCGGTGCTCATCCTACACCTCGACCACGGAAGGGCCGGCGAGGGCGAAGACGCGCTCGCCGGGGCGGCGGGTCATGTCGAAGCCGCCGGTGAAGGCGCTGAAGGCCGGGAGGACTCCCACCTGCTGGCCCAGGTGGAAGCATGGGAGACGCAGCCTGTCCCGGCCAGCCGACAGCCGCACCGTGGGGTGCAGATGCCCCGCCCACACGTAGCGACCTGTCTCGGGGGTGGGGTGGTGGGCGAAGCGGAAGGGCCCCTCATCCAGGTGGGAGTCGTGGACGTCCAGGCGCCACGCGTCCGGCGGCGGGCCGGCCCTGAGGTCATGATTGCCCCGGATGAGCACCATCGTCACATCGGCGTGGGACTCACGCCAGGTTGCGAGTCTTTGGACGAGGGTGGGGGTGAGGCCCTCGCGGGCGTGGACCAGGTCACCGAGGACGAGCAGCCGGCGCGCTTCGGTGGAGTTGAGGGCGGAGGACAGCCGGGCCAGGTCCTCGTCGAGCACGCCCAGGGGGAGGGGGATGCCGTGGCGCTGGAAGCTCTCCGTCTTGCCCCAGTGGAGGTCGGCCACGGCGAGCGTGCGGGCTTCGGGCCAGAAGAGGGCCCGCTCCGGGAGGAGCTCCAGCGGGGTGCCGCCTACGCGGACCTGGCATCGTCGCGGGTCCATCGCTCCTTCATTCGCTCCACGCGCTCCAGCAGGGACTCATTGGAGACGCTGGCGCTGATGCGCTCGACGACCAGGGGGAAGGCCAGGGGTGTGGGCCTGCGGACATGGACCTGCTCCACGGGGCCCGCCTCCAGTCGCTCCAGGGCGTGCTCCAAGCGGCCCTGCTCGAATTGTTGTTCGAGCACCTCGCGTCGGGCCTGGAGCAGCAGCAGGTGTCCGGGGTCATGGCGGGCGAAGACGTCGTGGAGGAGGGCGGCGCTCGTCTGCACCTGTCGCGTGGACTTGCGGGCGCCGGGGAGGCCCGGGAGCACCAGCCCGGCGACGCGGGCGATGTCGCGGAACTGGCGCTTCGTCAGCTCACCCACGTTGACGCTCTCCAGCACGTCCTCCTCCAGGTGCTCGCGCGTGAAGAGCGCGGGGCGCAGCGCCTCCTCGAAGGGGAAGGGCGCGGGGGTGACCAACTCCAGGCCGTAGTCGTTCACCGACACGCTGAAGGTGGCCTTCTGCAGCCGCGTCAGTCTCAGGGCGAGCAGGGCGGCCAGGCCCTCGTGCACCCGTCGGCCCTCGAAGGGATAGAGGAAGAGGTGGTGACCGTCTCGCGTGTGGCACAGCTCCGCGAGCACCGCGTTCGCCGCGGGGATGCGGGACAGCTTCTCCTGGGTCTCCAGCACGGGCCACGCGGCGGCCAGCTCATCGGAGGTGACGTCACCGTGGCGCGCGGCATCGAGCGTGCGTCGCACCGCGGCCGCCAGGGAGGTGGACAGCGGCAGCCTGCTTCCGCCCCAGCGCGGGGTTCGCGTCACCTTCGTCTTCGCGGGGCGCACGTAGGCGGTGAGCCCCTGGAGTCGGTTGAACTCGAGCTTCTTGCCGCCGAACTGGAAGGTGTCTCCGGGGCGCAGGCGGCTGACATAGGACTCCTCCACGCTGCCCAGGCGGCCCCCGGTCCAGTAGCGCAGCTCCACCATCGCGTCCGAGGCGATGGTGCCGATGTTGAGCCGGTGCAGCCGCGCGACGCGTGGGTCCTTCACGACGAAGCGGCCGTCGTGCTCCTCCACGCGGCGGAACTCGGGGTAGGCGCTCAGCGTGGGGCCGCCCTCGCGCACCAGCGTGAGCGTCCAGTCGAACTCCTCGTCGGTGAGGCTGGCGTAGGCGGTGGCGCTCCGGACCTCCTCTCGCAGGGCTTCGCGGGTGAAGCCGCCGCCGAGCGCGCAGGTGACGAGGTGCTGCGCGAGCACGTCCAGGGGCTTGGTGGGGGGATGGCGTGGCTCGACTTCCTTGCGCGCGAGGGCATCCCTGGCAGCGGCCATCTCCACCAGCTCCAGCGCGTGCGTGGGCACGAAGAGGATGTTGCAGGTGGCGCCGGGGCGATGGGCTCCGCGTCCCGCGCGCTGGAGCGTCCTGCCGATGCCCTTGGGACTGCCGACCTGGACCACGCGCTCCACGGGGCCGAAGTCCACGCCGAGGTCCAGTGAGGAGGTGCACACCACGAAGCGCAGCGTGCCGTCCTTGAGGCCGCGCTCCACGCGCTCGCGCTCCTCCTTGTCGATGGAGCCGTGGTGCAGCGCGAGCAGGTGTTCCCACTCGGGGCGGGCGAAACGGAGACCTTCGTACCAGCGCTCCGCCTGTGAGCGCGTGTTGGTGAAGATGAGCGTGGACTGCTTCGGGTCCAGCCTCGCCGCCACGCCGGCCAGCATGGTGAAGCCCAGGTGGCCCGCCCAGGGGAAGCTGTCGACCGTCTCCGGCAACAGCGTCTCCACTTCGACGGGGCGCTCCATGTCCGCGCTGATGAGCGTGGGCGTGTGCCCGGTGCCGACGACATGGCGCGCGGCCTCGTCCAGGTTGGCCAGCGTCGCGGACAGCGCCCAGGTGCGAAGTCGCGGCGCGAAGTGACGCAGCCGCGCCAGGGCGAGCTCCGTTTGTGTTCCCCGCTTGGAGCCGAGCAGCTCGTGCCACTCGTCGACGATGACGGCGCGCAGGCAGGAGAACAGCTCCGGTGCCCGCTCGTTCGACAGCATCACGGAGAGGGACTCCGGGGTGGTGATGAGCACCTCGGGGAGCCGCTCGCGCTGACGCTGACGCACGGATGACGAGGTGTCCCCGGTACGGCTCTCCACGTCCAGGTCCGTGTCCAGCACGCTCAAGGGTTCGAGGAGCGCCCGCTCCACGTCTCGCGACACCGCGCGCAGCGGCGTCACGTAGAGAATCTGGAGCCCCGTCTCGCCATGCTCCACCACGTCCGCGAGCGGGCCGAGATACGCGGCATAGGTCTTCCCCGCGCCGGTGGGGACGTGGATGAGCCCGCTGTCGCCTCTCGCGTACGCGGCCCAGGACTCCTCCTGGAACGCATGGGGCGTCCAACCCTTCGACGCGAACCACGCGCGCAGCCGCTCCATCGGCGGCGGGCCTCCGGTGACTCGCTCACGTGGGGTCGTCCGCTTGCGGCGCTTGGGAGGGGAGGGTGTCTGGGTTTCGCCTCGGAGCGCCTTGCGTCGGGCCTGGAGCTGCGCCTTCAGCGAAGGCGACCTACGCGCCGGCATGGAGCAGCTCCTTGAGCGAATCCAGTGAGTCGGCGTCCTGGGGCTTCTTGTCCGTGCGCCACCGGGCGATGCGTGGGAAGCGCAGCGCGACGCCGGACTTGTGACGCGGTGACGACTGGATGCCCTCGAAGTGCAGCTCGAAGACCTGCTCGGGCTCCACCGAGCGCACCGGTCCGAACTTCTCCCGCGTGTGCGAGCGAATCCAGCGGTCCAGCCTGCCAATCTCCTCGTCCGTCAGCCCCGAGTACGCCTTCGTCACCGGCAGCAGGTCCGTCCCGTTCCACACCGCGAAGGTGTAGTCCGTGTACAGCGACGAGCGTCGCCCGTGTCCCGGATGCGCGTAGAGCAGCACCGCGTCCACGGTGAACGGGTCGATCTTCCACTTCCACCAATCACCCCGCTTGCGGCCCGTGAGGTATGCGGAGCTCTTGCGCTTGAGCATGAAGCCCTCGACGTTGCGCTCGCGGGCTTCGCTTCGCGTGTGCGCCAGCACCTCCCATGACTCCGCCTCGACCGCGGGCGAGATGGGGAAGCGGGGATGCGCCTTCAACAAGGTATCGAGGCGTGCGCGTCGCTCGTTCAGCGGCAGCGAGCGGATGTCCTGTCCTTCGTGCTCCAGCAGGTCGTAGACGATGAAGGCCGCGGGGGCCTCCGCGAGCACCTTGGCCGTCAGCTTCTGTCGTCCGATGCGACGCTGGAGCCGCGCGAAGGGCAGGGGCTTGCCGTCCTCGTACGCGAGCACCTCGCCGTCCAGCACGGTGCCTTCCGGCAGGGCCTTCGCGGCCTCGGTGATTTCAGGGAAGCGCTCGGTGAGCAGCTCCTCGCCCCGGCTCCACAGGTACACGTCCCCGTGACGGTGGATGAGCTGGCCCCGGATGCCGTCCCACTTCCACTCGACCAGCCAGTCTGACAGCTCGCCCAAGGCCTCGGGGGGCTGCTCCAGGGGCGAGGCCAGATAGAACGGATACGGCCTGGAGCTCTCCGCGTCCGAGACATCCGGAGAGATGAGCTGCTGGAAGAACTCGCGCGACGGAGTCCAGGTGCCCATCAGCCGATGCGCGACGTCGGGCGCGGGCAGCCCCGCGACCTTCGCCACCGCGCGCACCACCAACGTGGAGGACACGCCCACGCGCAGCTCGCCCGTGAGCATCTTGTTCAGGAGGAACACCTCGCGCCGGGGCATCGAGCGCCACCAGGACACGACCTGCTCGCGCTGCTCGGCCACGTCCAGCTCACGCAAGGGCAACAGGCGCTGGGTGAGCCACACCGAGAGCGGCAGCTCCTCCGGCTCGGCGGGTCGCTCCAGGTTGTCCAGGAGCAGCGCGATGACCTCGGCCAGGTCACCGACGGACGCGTACACCTCCGCGAAGAGCCAGTCGGGGATGCCCGTCAGCTCCTGCGTCCATCCGACGAGCAGCTTCGTGGTGAGCAGCCGCTTCAGCTTCTGTCCCGTGAGGAAGTACAGCGCCCACGCGGCGTCCTCGGGCGGCGCCTCCGTGAAGTAGCGCGTGAGCGCGTCCACCTTCGCGTTGGTGGACATGGTCTGGTCCAGCCGCTCGTACAGGTCCGCGAGTCGTCGCACGCGTCAGTCCTCCGCCTCGCCCTCGAAGGGCGTGGCCAGCGGGGAGGCATCCACACCCTTCTCGCGGAGGTAGCGCGCCAACGGTTCCGCGGAGCCGTGCGTGGTCAGCACCCGCTGCGCTCCAGTGTCCTCCACCGTGCGCAGCAGGTCCGGCCAGTCCGCGTGGTCCGACAAGACGAAGCCCCGGTCGAAGCCGCGCCTGCGCCGGTTGCCGCGCACCCTCATCCACCCCGAGGCGAAGCCCGTCTCCATCTCCCCGAAGCGGCGCATCCACGTGGAGCCGCCCGCGCTCGGCGGCGCCAGCACCAGCGCCCCCGCGAAGGACGTGCCCTTCTCCACCTCCGACACGAGCTGCGTGGGAATCATCTTCACCCCCGCCTCCCGGTACGCATCCACGAGGCCGTGCATCGCCCCGTGGATGAAGGCGGGCCGGTCCGTCAGTCGCGCCAGCTCCGCGAGGATTCGCTGCGCCTTGCCCAGCGCGTAGCAGAACAACACCACCGAGCGCCCCACGGCGCGGTTGGCGTCCCACCACCGCAGGATGTCCTCCGCCACCAGCCGCGCGTCGTCCCAGCGGAAGATGGGCAGGCCGAACGTCGCCTCGGTGATGAACGTGTGGCAGCGCACCACCTCGAACGGCGCGCACGTCGGGTCCGCCGCGCGCTTGTAGTCGCCCGAGACGACCCACACCTCGCCCCGGTGCTCCAGGCGGAGCTGCGCGCTGCCCAGCACGTGCCCCGCGGGATGGAAGCTGACGGTGACGTCGCCAATCTTCAGCGGCTCGCCATAGTCCAATGTGTCGATGGCGGAAGTAGCCCCCACGCGGCGCCGCAGCAGGGACTCGCCTGCTCGGGCGCCCAGGTAGCGCTGATGGCCGGAGCGCGCGTGGTCGCCATGGGCATGGGTGATGAGGGCCCGCTCCACCGGCTGCCAGGGGTCGATGTGGAAGCTCCCGGGCTCACAGAAGAGCCCCTGGGGCGTCACCGTGACGAGCGGCCTTCGAGGGTTGAAGGAGACGGAGGCGTCCACAGTCCTTCTGAAATAACGAGGGCTTCCAGGGGTGACCACCCAGGGTGCGCGTGCCTCTCACCTGGGTCGCTCGCCGGCATGCTCGCCAGGCGCCCATCGCCCGCGCCTGCCCTGCATGCACGGAAATATCCCGGCGTCGTGAACGGGTGCGATGTCCCTCGCCCGGGGCGGGGGCTCCGCGCTACACCGGTGTGGCCGTCGCGAACCGTGGTTTCTGCTCGCGAGGAGTGAGGCGCGGGCGCGGCTCCCCGTCGCTGTCCGGGACGGGTGATACTGGTCGCGGGGGAAAGGTCATGACGATGGATGCACAGGAGCGGAAGGCGGCGTATCGCCAACGCGCGGAGCAGGGCGAGTCGGTGCCGGTGTCGGTGGAGTTGCCGGCGGACCTCGACACGCCGCTGTCGGCGTATCTGAAGCTGGGCGGAGGCTCGCGCGGCTTCATCCTCGAGTCGTGCTACGGCGGCGAGCGCTTCGGGCGCTACAGCCACGTGGGCACTCACGCCGCGGGGCGTGTGCGGCTGGACGCACGGGGGGCCACGTTGTGGCGTGGCTCGCGCGAGGAACGACGCGAGGGCAAGCCGCTGGACGTCCTGCGCACGTTGTGGCGCGAGCTCGCGGTGGCGCGACTGCCGGGCGAGGCCCCGTTCCTGGGCGGGCTCGTGGGGTACATGGGCTACAACTGCATCTCGTGGATGGAGCCCACCGTCCCGGACCGGCACCCGCGCGACACCTCGTTCCCGGACTCCGAGTGGCTCATCTGCGAGGACTTCGTCACCCACGACTCGCGCACCGGGACGCTCAAGGTCACCGCGATTGCGCGGCCGTCGCTCCATGGCAGCGTGGCCCACGCGCTGAAGGACGCGGAGGAGCGCGCGCAGGCCATGGCGGAGAAGCTGCTCAAGCCGCTGCCTTCCGAGGCCTACGTGCCCTCGCCGCGCATGAAGGGGGACTCGGCACCCATCGCCTGTTGGGACCGCGCCGGCTACGAGGCCGCGGTGGAGCGCTCCAAGGAGTACATCCGCGCGGGTGACATCTTCCAGGTGGTGCTCGCCCGGCGCTTCGAGGCTCGCGGCGCGCCTCCGCCGCTGTCGCTCTACCGCGCGCTGCGACGGGTGAATCCCTCGCCGTACCTGTTCCTGGTGGAGATGGGCGAGGCCCGCGCGCTGGTGGGCGCCTCGCCGGAGCTGCTGGTGCAGGTGCGCGACGGGGACGTGGTGGTGCGGCCCATCGCGGGCACTCGCCGACGTGGGGCCTCCGAGGCGGAGGACCTGGCGCTGGAAAAGGAGCTGCTCGCGGACGAGAAGGAGCGCGCCGAGCACATCATGCTGGTGGACCTGGGCCGCAACGACGTGGGCCGCGTGGCGGCGCCCGGCTCGGTGCGCGTCGAGGACCTGATGGTCATCGAGCGCTACAGCCACGTGATGCACATCGTCTCGCAGGTGCGCGGCAAGCTGGACTCGAAGTTCGACGCGCTCGACGCGCTGGCCAGCACGTTCCCCGCGGGCACCGTGTCCGGGGCTCCGAAGATTCGCGCGATGCAGATCATCGACGAGCTGGAGGTGCAGCGACGCGGGCCGTACTCGGGCGCGGTGGGCTACCTGTCCTTCTGCGGCACGCTGGACGTGGCCATCGCGCTGCGCACCTTCTTCGTCGACGGTGACAAGACGTTCTGGACCGCGGGCGCCGGGCTGGTCGCGGACTCGGTGCCGTCGAAGGAAGCCGATGAGACGGAGGCCAAGGCCGGCGCCATGGCCGCCGCGCTCCGGCTGGCCCGTGAGGGAGGTGGGCGATGATCCTCGTCATCGACAACTACGACTCGTTCACCTTCAACCTCGTCCAGCTCCTCTACACGCTGGGCGCCGAGGTGAAGGTGGTGCGCAACGACGCGCTCACCGTGGAGGCCATCGCCGCCGAGGGCGCGTCGCACCTGGTGATTTCCCCAGGGCCCTGCACGCCGCACGAGGCCGGGGTCAGCGTGGCCGCCATCGCGCAATCGAAGGTGCCGGTGCTCGGCGTGTGTTTGGGGCACCAGTCCATCGGCGCGGCCTTCGGCGGCAACGTCATCCGCGCGCCCGAGCCCGTGCATGGCAAGTCCGCGCGCATCCGGCACGAGGGCTCGGGCGTGTTCACCGGCGCGAGCCAGGGCTTCCAGGCCGCGCGCTACCACTCGCTGGTGGTCGAGGCGTCCTCGTTGCCCGCGTCACTGGAGGCCACGGCGTGGAGTCAGGACGGGCTCATCATGGCGCTGCGCCACCGCGAGCGGCCCGTCGTGGGCTTCCAGTTCCACCCCGAGAGCGTGCTCACCCCCGAGGGGCCCACCCTGGTCCGCAACTTCCTGGAGGGGCGTCTCTGAGAGGGGACATCGCCCTGGAGTACGAGGGGATTGTCGGGCTGGCGACACTGTCTGGCGCCCGACAATTCCGACGTTCTTGACGGAAAAGCCACACGCATAGCGTGGGCCCTTCCGGCGACCGAGGCTCCATCCAGGAGTCGGCGCCGGGAGGAGCCCACGATGAACGTGCGAAGTGCGATGTCTCGCGGTCTGGTCGCGATGTTCGGCGCGCTGGTGCTGGGCGCGTGTGGTGGGGAGCCGTCCGCCGAGGCTGGCGCGGGCGTCCCGATGGACGAGGCGGAGCTGACCACGGTGGACTCGTCGCTGGGCCAGTGCCCGGGCTACGACTCCTGCGCGAACTGGTCCCCCTGGTACGCGGTGGGTGGCAGCTACTGCGGCGCCAACGCCAGCACCTGCGGCTCGACCTGGGTCTGCGAGGAGGACCCCTGGGGCTGTCCGTACGGCGTGGCTCCCGAGGCGACCGTGTCCAAGGATGGCCAGGAGCTGCTGCCCCCGTGTTGCGGCATCCTCTATCGCGAGCCCAACCCGGCGCTCATCGGTACGCAGGAGCGCTACCGCGTCTGCTTCAATCCGGCGGGTGCGTCGTGCACCGACTACGAGCAGGCCAGCGGCGGGGTGTTGAGCTGCGGCTGCTGAGCCTCATGGCTTGAGATGGGTGGTGTCGTTCCAGCCGGCGAGCGCCGGCTGGGCGGCATCCGGCCCGTCCGCGCCGAGCACGCTGATGGAGCCGGTGCTCAAGAGGAACAGGCGCCCGTCGGAGGGCGCGAGCCCCAGCCACCGCGCCGCGAGCACTCGCAGGAAGTGGCCGTGGGAGAAGATGAGGATGTCGCCGGTCTGCTGGCGCAGGTCGGAGATGACGCGGTCCGCGCGAGCGCCCACCTGCTGTGCCGTCTCGCCGTTGGGGACGCCGTCCTTCCACACCGTCCAGCCGGGATGCTCCACGCGAATCTCCGCGCCGGTGCGGCCCTCGTGGTCGCCGTAGTCCCACTCCATCAAGTCGTCGCGGCGCACGGCCCCTTCGCCGTAGCCCGCGAGCGCGCAGGTCTCGAAGGCGCGGCTCAGGGGGCTGGTCCACACCTGGGCGAAGTCCCACGCGAGCAGGGGCTCACCGAGCTTCGCCGCCATCTTCCGTCCGGCCTCGAGCAGCGGGACATCCGTGCGCCCCGTGTGCTGCCCACCCCGGCTCCATGCCGTCTCTCCGTGACGAACGAGCACCACCTGGGGACCGCGCGTTTTCATAGGGGCCGGATTGTGCCACCCGGCGAGGGCTCGGCGCGCGTTTCATGAAACACGCGGTGGCGATCGGACAGTAGCCTTGTGTCCATGCACTCGCTTCGTTCGATTCCCCATGTGTCGTTCGTCCTCGCGTCGTTTTTGGCGCTGACGCTGGCCCTGCCCGGACACGCGCAGTCCGCCGCGGCGAAGGGTGGCGGAGCGGACGGCACGATGTTGCTGACCATCTTCATGAAGCACGACCAGGGCAAGACGCTGGAGGAGATCAACGCGCACCTGGACCGCACGGGCTTTCGCAAGAGCTTCCCGCCCGCGGGCGTGGAGGTGGTGTCCTGGTACGTGATGATGGGCGTGGGGCAGGTCGTCACGGTGCGCCTGCCTCCCGAGAAGCTGCGCGAGGTGAACCTCGCGTTCGAGAAGGGCGCGTGGGGCGCGTTCCGCACGGAGTTCTACCCGACGTACGATTACCGGCCCATCTGGGAGAAGACCCGCTCCGCCACGCCGTGAGCGGGGTTGGGTATGCTCGGGGCTCGCGTGTCTTCTCCAGAGCCTCCTGCCCCCTCCCTGCCTCCGAGTGTTCCGCCACGTGACGCGCGGATGTCCCAGTGCTTGTTGCTGGTGGCCTGTGCGTCGGCGCTCACGGCGCTCTACTTCTCCCGGGTGTTCGCCACCGGCGAGATGTTCAGCGCGCGCGACTCGCTGTACGTCTACCTGCCGGCGTTCCATTACTGGCGGGAGGCGGTGCTAAGCGGGCGGATTCCGGAGTGGCTGACGCTGGATGGCTTCGGTCAGCCCTTCGCGGGCACGCTGGTCGTCGCGCCGTTCCATCCGAGCAAGCTGCTGTACCTGCTGTTCTCCCTGCACCACGCCTTCAACGCGAACATTCTGCTGTGCTTCCCGGTCGCGCTGCTGGGGGTGTATGCGCTGACGCGGCTGTGGGAGGTGCCTCGCGCGGGGGCGTTCCTCGCGGGGATGGCGTATGCCTTCAGCGGCTACCTGGTCTGCATCACGAACAACCTCTGCTACCTGATGGCCGCGGCCACGGTGCCGTGGGCGCTGTGGGCCACGGAGCGTCACCTTCGTGCGCCGGGGGCGGGGAGGTTGCTGCTCGCGGGGCTGGTGCTGGCGCTGGTGCTGCTCGCGGGGGACGTGCAGGCGTTCTGCGTGACGTATGGGTTGGTGGTGTTGCTGGCGCTCTCCTCGCCCGTGGAGTCGCGGCGGGCCCGGCTCGTGTCCGTGTTGGGAGTGCTGGGGGTGGGGACGTTGCTGGCCTCGCCGCAGTTGTTCTCGTCCGCGGCGTTGATGGGGACGGCTCAGGCGGGTGGCAGGACGCTCGACATCGCGCAGGAGTACGCGGTGCATCCGCTGCGGCTGCTCGAGCCGTTGCTGGGGGCCTATCTGGAGATTCCGGACGAGCGGCCGGACGTGACGCTGGCCATCGTCACCAAATTGGCGCCCTCGGGATACGCGAGCTTCTGGGTGGGGTCGCTGTATCTGGGTGTGCCCGTGCTGCTGCTCGCGGGGGTGGCGGCTTGGGTGAATCGCCGCTCCCGGAGGTTGTGGCTCTGGGGCGGCGTGTGGCTGTTCGTCGTGGGGCTCTCGCTGGGGGACGCGCTGCCGCTCTACGAGGCCCTGTACACGTGGGTGCCTCCGTGGCGTGTGTTTCGCTATCCGACCAAGCTCGTTCCATTCCTTGGGCTGGGGGTCTGCTTCCTGGCGGCTCTGGGGTGGAAGCACGTGTTCGAGGCGGAGGGCCGGCGAGTGTTCC
>NZ_SRLW01000183.1:0-20041 GCF_006518215.1 Myxococcus sp. AB025B | reverse complement strand
CTGGGGGAGGGCGGGCTCGGAGGAGTGACGGTGGCAGCAGCGCATAAGCGGGGATGACTCTTCCGCAAGCGCGCGAAACCGTCGAGCCGGTGTTTCGTCGCACTGTTCCGCCCTGCACCCTCTTGCCGCGCCAGGACATAACGCCTGTCTGGATGGCGCGGGACGGACTACGTTGTCCACCGTGCAGTTCGTCCTCTTCTATTCGGACAAGCGGGTGCGCGAGCAGCTCTTCGCCCATGTGGACGGGACGCGAGGGGTGTTGCTGGTGACGGGCGTGCGTCATGGGGCGGCCATGCGCTCCCCTGAGCTGCGCGAGCCCTTCGCCACGCTGGAGTTCCTCCACGGCCGCGTGTTGACGCAGGTGCTGGTGGCGGACGAGGGCACCCCGGACGGCATGTGGAGGGACCCGCTGGGGGACCTGGGCGACAGGCTGCACCCCGACAGCAAGGATGACGCGTACGCCGTCACCACGGGCTACCTGCTGCTGGTGGATGGCCAGCCGCGCCAGGTGGTGCGCAAGCACGGCCTGCCCGCCGAGGACCTGTGGTTCCTGGAGGACGCGCTGAGCCGGCTGGAGCCGCGCATCCCCGCGCCGGACCCCGCGCGCCGCCCGGGGAAGAAGCGCCCGGAGCCCGCGCCTCGCGCACCGCGTCGTCCCACCAGCACCGCCGCGCCCCGGGAGCCCGAGGAGGCGGGGGGGCGCCGTGCGCGGGACGAGGAGTGGGAGGGCGGCGAGAGTCCGGGGCGTCGCTCCCGAGGCGCCTGGAGCGGTGACGACGAGCAGGTCGGAGGCGAGCATCCGGGTCGTCGCTCGCGAGGCGCCTGGGGCGGTGACGACGAGCAGGTCGGAGGCGAGCATCGCGCTCGCGGGGCCCGGAGTCCTCGCGACCCGGAGGCCACGCCGCCCCGGGGCACCCGGGTCCGCAGCGAGGCCCCCGCGCGCAAGGACGCGTGGGAGGTGCTGGGGCTCGAGCGGGGCGTGTCGCGGGACGAGGCGCGCAAGGCGTTCCGCGCGCTCATCGCCGGCTACCACCCGGACAAGGTGGCGCACCTGGCGCCGGAGTTCCGCGAGCTGGCGGAGCGCCGCACGCGCGAGCTCCTGGAGGCGTGGGAGACCGTGGCGCAGGAGCTCGAGTCGTAGCGGCGCGCCGCGGCCGCCCCTGTCATCCGGGCACGGGCCGCACGGTCAGCCCACGCTCGGCACGCCGGGCACGGGCAGCGTGACGGGGAGCGCCTCCAGCGCGAAGCGCGCGACGATGGGCATGTGGTCCGACAGCCCGTGGAAGCGGCTCTTCAAGTCCCCGAACGGGTGCGTCTCCTCGGTGTCGAGCCAGCGCACGCCCCCGCCGGAGAACATGTGGTCCAGGTGCATGCGCATGTGCATGAAGCCCGCGGTGGGGAAGCCCCGCGACACGCTCGGGTCAATCTGTCCCACGGCGGCCTGGGCGCACGTGAAGGAGACCTCCCCGGTGAGGTAGCGGAACACCGGGGACGTCGGCGGCGAGTTGAAGTCCCCGCAGACGATGAACGGCTCGTCGGCGCGGAGGCTGCCCACGAACTCCGCCAGCTTGCGCGCCTCGTGGAGCTGGTTCACGCCGCAGCCCATCTTGTCCTTGGTGGACCAGAACTCGCGCGCGAAGGGCGTGGGCAGGCTCAGGTGGGTGTTGAAGACGTGGAAGGGACGCCCGTCGTCGCGGCGCAGCAGGCGCATGTGCGCGCAGATGCGGCTCTGCTTGCGGTCCTTGAGCCGCTGCACGTGGTGGTGGGTGATGGACATGGGCGCGTCCACGTTGTGCTTGTCCACCTGGAGGGTGCGCTTGTTGACGAGCACCGCCAGCCCCGTGGTGTAGAGCGACACCTCGCCCAGCTTGTAGTGGTGCGCGCGGAAGTAGAACGCCTCGTAGGGCATGTCGCGCCCCTGCGCGGCGAACGTCTCCTCCATGCGCCCCATGAAGGCCATCAGCTGCGTCTCGCCGGGCAGCTTGGGGCGGTCGGCGATGGTGCTGCGCAGCGAGCTGGTCTCCACCTCCTGCAGGCACACCACGTCCGGCAGCGGGTCCAGCCCGGCCAGGGCGAAGGCCACCCGGCGCTTGGGGCCCACGGTGCTCGCCAGGCCCCGGAGCATGTGGCCGAAGTAGCGGACGTTGTACGTGACGATTCGAAGCGAAGAGTCGGGCATACGAGGTCCGTGCCCGTCCCGGGCACGCCGCAAAGCTACTCATCCGCCCGCCCGCGCGCCCCCGATTCCTCACCTGCAGGACAGTTGACAGACGGTCGTCCCCGGTCGGGAAGCTCGCGCCACCCCGTGGGTTCCCTCGCCCTGGGGGCCATGCTTTCCTGGTCGGGAGGAAGGCGCCCGCCTGCCCGGTGGGGTGGCGGACGCCCAGGGCCGGCGAGGGTGGTCTCCCGTGGAACTGGAGGGTCGATGAACGCGATGGGATGGGCGGCGCCGCTGGTGCTGCTGGTGGCGGGCTGTGGCGGCTTCGAGCAGGAGACGTATGACGTGGAGCTGGACGCGGCCCAGGCGGCGGCCGTGCCCTACTCCTGCACCGACAAGACGGCGAAGGAGCCGGTGGCGGTGCCGGGCATCGGCGGCGTCTCCGGCCTGGCGCTCCAGCAGCGCTGGACGGTGCGCGCCGAGGAGTACGGCGCCACGAGCATCGAGGTGCCCGACGTCTCCTTCACGCTGCACCGGGGCGACGTGGCGACGCTCGACGAGGACGACGCGCCGGACATCCTCCAGGGCACGCGCTCCGATGAGGGGCCGTTCCAATACGTGGACATCCGCTCCATCCCGTCGACAGTGGCCGGCGAGTCGAACATCGTCTACGTGCTGCGCTTCTACATCGCCAACGACTCGCTGGAGGACGACGACATCGAGGGCTTCATCGACGTGCGGCGCACCTCGTTCGAGGGCCTGGGCATCGACGCGAGGGAACTCGAGGAGTGCACGTACAAGGTCCGCCTCGCCGGTCGCCGGGTGAAGTGAGCCCGGGGCGCGAGGGCCCCGGGCCCGGCCTCACGGCGCGCGCTTGACGCGCACCACGGTGTCGAGCAGGTGCTCCAGCGCGGCCTGGGGCTCCAGGCTCAGCCCCGAGTGCACCGGCCCCGTCTGGAGCATGGTGCTGCGCGGCGCCACCAGCCAGTGCCAGCGCTCCTTCTGCGGCAATTGGCCGATGGGCCCTGCGCCCTTGCCGCCCACGCAGACGCGCTGGAAGCTGTCCAGGTGGCAGCGCACCGTCTCCAGGTCGATGTCGGGCGCGAGCGCCTTCAAGCGCGCCTCGTCCACCTCCACGCGCGCGCCCAGGAAGCGCTGCGTGGTGCAGAAGAGGACGACGCCCACGTTGATGAACTCCTCGCGCTCCACGCGCGGGACGACGCGGATGATGGCGTAGTCAAACGAGCTGTGCGCGGGCACGGGCGGCCTCCTCGATGAAGGCCGGCAGGGCCTGGACACGCTTGCACAGCCAGCTCACGTAGGCGGCGCGGTGCGCCTCCACGGTGGGGAAGGGGGACTCGGCCGCCTTCAGCCAGCCCTCCGGAATCCCCGCGACGGTGCTCTCCATCAGCGCCCGCGTGAAGTGCGTGGACAGCAGCGCCTGGGCCTGGGGGAGCTGGCTGGCCCACGGCAGCAGCACGTGGTCCTTGATGGGCGCGAAGCGGCTCTGGCTGCGCTCCTCCCAGTCCTCCCACGCGTGGTGGAAGTAGAGCGACGCGCCATGGTCGATGAGCCACAGCTCCCGGTGCCAGCACAGGAGGTTGGGGTTCTTCGGCGTGCGGTCCACGTTGGTGATGAACGCGTCGAACGCCACCAGCGACGACGCCACGTCCACCTTCGGCGCCGGCCCCGCCACCGGGTCGAACGTCACCGAGCCGGGCAGGTAGTCCAGCGCCAGGTTCAGCCCCGCGCTCGCCTTGAGCAACTCGCGAATCTCGCTGTCCGGCTCGTTGCGGCCCAGCGCCGGGTCCAGCTCCACCAGCACCAGCTCCGGCACGCGCAGCCCCGCGGCCCGGGCCAGCTCCGCGGCGATGTACTCCGCGATGAGCGCCTTGGCCCCCTGGCCCGCCCCCCGGAACTTCACGACATACAGCCCCGCGTCGTCCGCCTCGACGATGGCGGGCAGCGAGCCCCCCTCGCGCAGGGGCGTCACGTAGCGCGTGGCGACGATGGTCCTCGGCATCCTTCCCGTCCTCGCCCCACGCCGCGTCCGGGCCAGGGCCTGGGGCCAAACCCCCGGAAGGAGGCGCCCGGCCGCGCTCTACCACGCCTGACGCGCCTGCCCACCCGCCAAGGGGGTTCACTTCAGGTGGAAAAGCAGCCCTCCAGGAAACTGATCCTGACGAGCCGCGACAATCAGGGACAGTCGTTGCTTCCGCTTCCCCCCGGAGCCGCCAACATGACCGTCACCCGCAAGCCCCTGTCGCTCCCGTCGCCCACCACCCGCACCGGGGAGGCTGCCCGTCCGGAGGCGCCCGCGACGCCCGCCGCGGAGCGCGTGGTGGCCCGGCCCGGCAAGAACGGCACGGACGGCTTCGAGTCGGCCAAGTCGGCGCGGCCCTCGAACTTCGTGGACCGTCCCACCGGTCACCGCCCGGACCCGAACGCCCCGGTGCTGCCGGCCACGGCGTTCGCCTTCGGCCCGAGCAAGGCCACGCTGGCCGGCCGTGACACCTCCACGCCGGTGACGCTGACGGCGTCCGCCACGCCCAACGCGACGGTGAAGGACCTGGCGACGGTGACGTCCACGGTCAGCTTCGACAAGGACGTCTCGCTCGACTCGCTGAAGCTGAACCTGGACCTGGCGCACTCGTACCGGGGCGACCTGGTGGTGAAGGTGACCAGCCCGTCCGGCAAGACGGCGACGGTGTCCAACCGCCAGGGTGGCAGCGCGGACGACGTGAAGGGCTCGTTCGACCTGAGCACCACGTTCAAGGGCGAGTCGGCCAAGGGCACCTGGACGCTGTCCGTCGAGGACAAGGCGCGCGCGGACACCGGCACGCTGAAGAGCTGGGGCCTGGAGGCCACGGGCAAGGCGCCGTCCACGGACCCGGTGGACCCCAAGCCCCCGCGCCCCACGGGTGAGCCGGTCATCGCGGTGTTCGACGGCGGCGTGGACTTCAAGCACAGCGACCTCGACAGCGCGATGTGGACGAACCCGAACGAGATTGCCGGCGACGGAATCGACAACGACGGCAACGGCGTGAAGGACGACATCCACGGCTACAACGTCGGCTTCAACAGCGGCGACGTGATGAAGGGCCAGGGCACGGACCACGGCACGCACGTGGCGGGCATCATCGCGGCCGAGGACAACGGCGAGGGCAACACGGGCATCGCCGCCGGCAAGGCGAAGGTGATGAGCATCGGCGGCCTGTACGACGGCGCGGACCTGCTCACCAACTTCGAGCGCGGCGTGGACTACATCGTCAACATGAAGGAGAACCACGGCGTCAACGTGCGCGCGCTCAACGCGAGCTTCGGTGACGAGTACCGCGACGCGGCCTCGCAGGCGCGCTGGAAGGCCGCCGTGCAGAAGCTGGCGGACGCGGACATCCTGCTGGTCGCGGCCACGGCCAATGGCAACGGCAGCAACATGAACAACGTGCAGGACTTCCCGGCCAACATCGACCTGCCCAACGTCATCACCGTGGCGGCCATGGACCAGCGCAACGACAAGCTGGCGCGCTTCTCCTCGCACGGCGACAAGGTGGTGGAGCTGGCCGCGGTGGGCGAGAACGTCCTGAGCACCGTGCCGGGCGGCGACTGGGAGAAGATGAGCGGCACGTCCATGGCCACCCCCACGGTGGCGGGCGCCGCGGCCCTGATGTTCGCCGCGAACCCGGACCTGACGGCCGCGCAGGTGCGCGACCTGCTGGTGCAGACGGTGGAGCTCGACCCGGACCTCAAGGGCAAGGTCAGCACGGGCGGCAAGCTGGACATCGCCGCCGCCGTGAAGGCCGCCGAGGAGTTCGTCACCACGCCCCCCGCCACCGTCGCGGGCCGCTGAAGCGCCCACGGGGCCCGGACGTCCTCCGGGCCCTGAACGGTCGGGTGGTGGATATCCGGCCCCTGTCTTCCGCGGGTTTCGCGGTGGCAGGGGCCTTTTTCCGGCCCGAATTGATTGCGCGCGATTGAATTGCGCCCTAGATAAAGGGGGTCGGAAAGAAGCGACCCCGAACTTCCAGGAGAACAAGCCATGGCTCCCGTCACGATTTCGCCGCTGTACACCGCCCACGCCACCGCCCACGGAGGCCGGTCGGGCAAGGTCCAGTCCTCGGACCAGGTCATCGATTTGCCGCTGGCGATGCCGAAGGAGCTGGGGGGCGCGGGTGGGGCGGCGACGAACCCGGAGCAGCTGTTCGCGGCGGGGTATTCCTCGTGCTTCGAGAGCGCGCTGCGGCTGGTGGCGGGCAAGGCGGGCAAGAAGCTGGGGCCCGAGGTGGGCATCACCGCGTCGGTGACGATTGGGAAGACGCCGGACGGGGGCTTCGGGCTGGCGGTGGAGCTGAAGGGCATCCTGCCGGGCCTCCCCCGTGACGAGGCGGAGAAGCTGATGCACGCGGCGCACGAGGTGTGCCCGTACTCGCGCGCCACGCGCGGCAACATCGACGTGAAGCTCTCCGTCGCGGAGCAGTGAGCGAACAGCCGTTCAGGCCTGCGAAGGAGTTGGTATAGGGAGGAATGTCGAACTCCTCCCTGTCCGCTCCCTCTCCTCGCGCATCCCTGTCCCTCGTCGCCCGTGAGAAGGGGGCGGCACGCGCCTGGTCCTTCGAGCGGGCTGGCGCGGCGGTGACGTTCCGCGAGGGCCCGCTCGGTGGGAAGTCGAAGCAGACCGAGAAGACGTTCGAGACCGAGGCCGAGGCGATGGCCTTCTGCGAGAAGAGCCTGCGCGCGAAGGTGGAGAAGGGGTACTTCGCCTCGGAGCTGGGCTTTCGCGCCGTGCCTGTCGAGCAGGTGCGCGCCGAGCTGAAGGTCGCGGGCGACGCCGAGGGCCGGGTGCTGGTGCATGACGGTGACCTCGTCATTCCGCACGACCTCATCCTGGATGACGGGTTCGGGTTGCTGGCGCCGGAGCAGGACGCGCAGGCCCCGTTGGTGGGGCTGTGGGTGCGCGGCGCGCTCACCGTCGAGGGCTGCCTGCTCAACTTCGAGGACGACACGGGGCCCTTCCTGCAGGTGGGAGGCGCGCTGGTCGCCGGGGGTATCGGCGTGGGTGGCTCCCAGGTCCGGGTCGATGGGAGCGTCCGTACGGGCGAGCTCATCGGCGTCTACAACCACGGGCTCGTCGATGTGGGCGGCGACCTGGACGCGCGCATCGTGGCGACCGAGCACACGGTGAGCGTGGCGGGGACGCTGAACGCGATGCGCTTCCTGGGGTGGGGCGCGAGTGTGTTCCGAGTGGTGGACGGTGTGGAGGAGGTGAGTGACCCGCATGAGGCCTCGGGTGTCTTCGTGGCGGGGGTGCTCAAGAAGCCGGAGGGGCAGGTGGACCTGTCGCTCGCGCGCAAGCGGCTGGCGGAGGGGAAGCCGAACCTGCTCGAGGCGCCGGTGAGTGTCCGCGCCGAGTTCCGCAAGCAGATGGCGAAGAAGCTGGAGGCGCCGGAGAAGCTCAAGAGCCTGGTGCTGAGCCGCAAGAACCTCCGCGCCCTGCCGGCGGAGCTGTTCCAGTTCCGTCGGTTGGAGACGCTGGACCTGTCGGGGAACAAGCTGCGCAGGCTGCCCGAGGAGCTGGGGTTGCTGACGGAGCTGCGAGAGCTCCGGCTGGGAGGCAACGGGCTGCAGGAACTGCCGGAGTCGGTGGGGGAGTTGGGGAAGCTCGTCCACCTGGACCTGGAGGCGAACTGCCTCTGGCGGCTGCCGGAGTCCCTGGCGCGCTGCACGGAGCTGCGGAGCATCAACCTCGTCAACAATCCCTATTCGTACGTGCGCGCCTCGTTCGGGAGCTGGCGGCAGGTGAAGGTGCTGCGGGACTTCCCCGAGGTGCTCACGCGGTTGCCGAAGCTGGAGGTGGTGGAGTTCAACGGGACCTTCCTGCGCGCGTTGCCGACGCGGGCCTTCGACAGTCGGGGCTTGCAGCGGGTGAGCATCAAGGACTCGCTCATCACGGAGGTGGACAAGGCGTTGCATCCCTTGGTCGAGGTCGACCTGGAGGCCGCGAAGAAGACGGCGGCGGACTTCGTGCGCTTCTGGTTCGCGCACGACTCCGTGCACCTGGAGGACTTCTATGACGCGAAGACGCGGACGTATGACTTCGCGGACGTCATCGCGCTGGTCCACATGCTGGTCGACAGCGCCCTGCCTGTCACCGCGGCGTACGAGGGGGTGCTGGCGACGTGGAAGGACCAGGTTGAACGTGTGGGCCACGTCATCGACCGGGCCGAGCGGAACCCGGAGCACTCGCGCGCGCTGTTCGGCGCGCTCCGGGATTCCCTCGACACGGTGGGCAAGACCACGGGGGCGAACGTGCTCGTGGATGGGCTGCGTGGGCTGTTCGACGAGCGAGCACGCGCGGGGGGGTAGAGCCCGGCACGCTCCGTGTCGCGGGGGACACGCTGTGCCATGAAGGACGCACGGGTTTTCCCTTAAGGACGCGGTGTCATGTGCGTGCGAGAGGCACGCGGGTGCGTCACTCCTCGACGCCCTCCCTCGGAGGACTCGCGGGAGGCGCCTTGGGGGGCCTCCTGGCATGTCCCTTGAAGTCTCCCCGGGGTGAAGGGGGGAAGCCTGTATGCATGAGCGTCAGCTCATTCCGATGGATGTGGCGGGGACCGCGGTCCTGGTGGCGGCTCGGATGTTGTTGGAGGAGCCGGACGTCGAGGAGTTCTTCGGGTGGTGGCGGCCCGAGGCGGGAGGACGTCCGCCAGGGCGGTGGAGCGCGGCGGAGGGGACCCGGTTGTATGCCGTGGCCGAGCGGGGCAACGGCGTCATCGGCCTCGCGGCGCTGACCCACATCCGCCGGGAGGAGCACTACGCCCGCGTGTGCTGCTCCATCGTGGCGCAGCATCGCCAGAATGGCGCGGAGCACTGGACCCTGTCGGAGCTCATCCGCCAGGGCGTCAGGCTGGATGGACTGCGGCACCTGGAGACCTCCGTCCGTGCGGGTCACTCGACGTCGCTTTCGACCCTGGAGTCGCTCGGCTTCCGGCGCCTGGACGTTTCAGGCCAGCTGTCCGACGACATGTCTCCGAGCGGGTATGTCTATCTCCGGTTGGATTTGCCCTCCGGGTCGGTGGGGTACTTCCCACGCGTCACCGCGCGCAATCTCTGCGCGTGACGCGGCCGCTGGCGGGAGACGGACTCCCGCCTCGCGCATTTCTGTCGCGGGTGGCGGCGCGTGGGCCGGCGGGGCCACCTCCAGGCGGCCCGGTTGAAGTTTGTGAATTTGCAAGTCAATCTCAAATTTGTATGCTTGGGTCCATGGCACGGGTCCAGACAGTCGAGGCGCTCGAAGGGGTGGTGGGCTCCCGCCCGTTGGGCGTGATGCTCAAGTCGTTGGACTCGCTGGACGACCACTGCGTCAAGCTGCTGGCGTGTTCATCGTTCGCGGTGCTCGGCTATGTCGACGTGGACGGGCAGGGGCGCGCGACGGCGGTTGGCGGGCCCCTGGGGTTCGCGCGCGTCGTGGACTCGACGCACCTGGAGCTGCGGCTGGACGCGCCCATCCCGCTCAACCCGACGGTGGGCTGTGGCCTGCTGTTCTTCATCCCGGGCCTGGGCGAGACGCTGCGGGTCAACGGGCACGCGACGCTCGAAGGACACATCCTTCGCGTTACCGTCGAAGAAGCCTTCGTGCACTGCGCGAAGGCCATCATCCGCTCGGGGCTCTGGAAGTCCCCGAAGCCCGCCACCTCGGACACTCGCGCCGCGGGCACCTGGAGCGGGGACCCCGAGGTGCACGACTGGCTGTCACGCACGCCCTTTGTCGCGCTGGCTTCGTGGGACGCGCAGGGCTTCGCGGACGTGAGCCCCAAGGGCGACCCCACGGGCTTCCTCCGACTCGACGGCACGCGCGTGGCCGTGCCCGACCGTCCCGGCAACCGTCGCACGGACACGTTCCACAACGTCCTCGAACAATCCCGTGTGGCCCTGCTCGCGCTCATCCCTGGCGAGACGCGCTTCCTGGAGGTCTCCGGCGTCGCCTCGCTCTCCACCGAGCCCGCGCTGCTGGCCTCGATGGCTGTCGAGGGCAAGGTGCCAAAGATGGCGCTGCTGCTGGAGTCCCACGCGGCGCGTCTCCACGCCAGTCAGGCCATCGTCGACGCGGGGCTGTGGGACACCGCGCGTCACGTGCCCGCGAGCCAGCTCCCCAAGATGGCGGATGTGTTCGTCGACCACGTCCGGCGCAGCCCCCAGAAGGGCGCCGCCGCCGCGACGGTGCGCGCCCTCGTGTCCAGGAGGATGCTGAGCTGGGCACTGGAGCAGGACTACAAGAAGAACCTGTACTGAGTCCGCGAGGGCTCCCGTGTCTCGCGACGCAGGGAGCCCTCGTGCACCGTCAGAACCGCTTCACCTCGGTCAACACCTGCCGCGAGTGCCGCGTCACCGTCCCGAAGCGCGCGAGCGACTCCGCGCGCAGGTGCTTCGCCGCGTCGCTCGTGGTGTAGCGCTGGAAGTCCGCCTCACTGGCCAGCTCGAAGTGACACACGTACCGGGCCCAGCCATCCGGGGCCCGCTCCGTGTCCTTCCACTTGCGGCACCCCAGGAACCCCGGCTCGCGCAGGACCTCGGGGACATGCGTCCCCTCATGCCACTGGTTCCACGCGGCCTCCGCGCCGGGCTCCACCTCGATGACCACGGTGTACAGCGACGTCACGGCTGCCACGCACCGAAGCCCGTCAGCTTCGCGCCACCCTGCGACTCACGCTTGCCCTTGGACGAGACGCGATAGGTGAAGTCCGACAGCGGCTCGAATCGCGCCTCGTGCGCCAGCCCGCCGAGCGTCTTCTCCCACGGGTCCGCGGCGAACAGCAGCGTGCGCACCTGCTTCGCGTTCGTCGGCCCCTCGTTCGCGTCCACCTGGAGCACCGGCACCCGCTTGGTGCCCACCGCCAGCGTCTCGCGCACGGCCGGCGCCGAGTTGGCGACCGCCGGCGGCCACTGCTTGGGCTCCAGCCCCAGCGAGATGAACGACAGCAGCACCTCCTCCAGCGGCATCACGCTCGCCTGCGAGAAGTCCTGGCACGGCGCCTCGTCCGTCGCGGGGTTCACCGGTGCCTCCGTGCGCAGCACGTAACCGGCCTCCGCCGACTGGCACGTGCGCAGCACCGTCTTCGTGCCCTCCGACTCCATCTCCCGGTCGAACCACGTGCCAGGGCCCAGCGGCCACTCCAGGTCCGGCGCCATGCCCGCGCCCTCCTTGCCCTGGCGCATCGACACCAGCGTGAGCTGATGGCTGCCCGCGCCGCCGAAGCCCGACAGCGTGGTGCTCGCGTCGAGCAACCCGTTCGTCAGGTACAGCGGCCCCGCGTCCACCGCGTACAGCCGGTTCTCCAGTGGACCATCCACCGGGCGATTGTCGCGCAGATAACGCTTCGCCTCCCACGTGCGGCCCGCGGCCGTGGGCTGCTCGGATGTCGCGGTGCCCTCGCGCGCCACCTCCAGCGGACGGGAGGCCTCCACGCGCATGGGAATCGCCAGGCGCCGCGACAGCCGGGGCTGCGTCAGCTCACCCCCCTTGTCGCTCTGGAGCGTCAACGTCAGCCACACGCGCGAGCTCTCCACCGCGGCGACCTCCAGCGTCAGCTGCCCCGCCGCGGCCGACCCACCCTGCGTGTCGCGCGGCGGCGTGCGAATCGCGGAGAACGAATAGACGACCTGGTCGCCCACCCGGGCGCGGCTCCAGGGCGAAGTCCCCTTCGTCGAGCCGGGCGCATCAGGCGCGGCGGTGCCCGTGGGCGTGTCCGTGGTGCTCCCGGACGTGCCGCCTTGCGTCACCGGCACACCGTCGGTGGGGCTTGCGGCGCGGGGCTTCGTGCTCTCACAGCCGGAGCCGAGCGTCAGCGCCGCGCACAGGAGCGCGGAGCGGGACAGGAAGGAAGTGGAGGGCTTTCGCATTCGGGCGTCACCTCACGAGAAGGGCCTTGCGCGGCATTGCGCGACCCCAGGCGGGGCTTGATACACCGGGGGACAGGTCATCCCCAACTTCCTGGAGTTTCCGCGCTCATGCCCACACCACTGTCCATCCGCCGGGTCGTCCTCTACAAGCATGGCGTCGGGTACTTCGAGCGCCGAGGCAGCGTCACCGGCAGCGACACCCTGCACCTGGACTTCAAGGCGCGGGACATGAACGACGTGCTCAAGTCGCTGACGGTGTTGGACCTGTCGGGCGGCTCGGTGTCGGCGGTGAGCTACGACTCGACGAAGCCGCTGGAGCAGCTGCTCGCGGAGGCCACCATCCGGATTCCGGAGGACGGCAGCCTCACGGCGCTGCTCGGGCAGATCAAGGGTGCGCGCGTGCGGGCGCGCGTGGGCGGCGGTCAGGTGGAGGGCGCCATCATCGGCCTCGAGTCGCTCGCGGTGGCCGCCGGGGAGACGAGCGTGGTGCGCCCCTTCCTGTCGCTGCTGGTGGGCGCGTCGCTGCGCACGTTCGACGTGCTGGACATCACCGAGCTGGAGTTCCTCGACGAGGCGGTGCGCAAGGATTTGGAGTTCTACCTGTCCACGGTGCTGTCCTCGTACAAGAAGGACAGCAAGCGCATGAGCATCCTCACCGCGGGCGAGGGCGAGCGCGAGGTGTTCGTCAGCTACGTGGTGGAAGCGCCGGTGTGGAAGACGAGCTACCGCATCCTCCTGGACGAGGGCGAGTCGCCGCTCCTGCAGGGCTGGGCGCTGGTGGACAACACGGGGGACGAGGACTGGGTGGACGTGGAGCTGGCGCTCGTCGCGGGCCTGCCGGTGTCGTTCGTGCACGACCTCTACAACCCCCGCTACATGAAGCGCCCCGTGGTGGAGGTGAGGACGGAGGCGGCCGCCGCGCCGGTGATTCCGGAGGAGAGCTACGCGAGCGCCCCGGCCGTGATGGATGAAGAGAGTGATGCCATGCCGATGATGGCCGAGCTGGCGCCCGCGCCGGCGATGGCGCCGGGCCGCTCCCGCTCGCTGATGCGAAGCAAGGGGGGCGCTTCCTCCGGTGGCCCTGGCGGTCCCCGCTTGCGCGACGTGCTCGAGCAGCAGGGCGCGAAGGTGACGACGCTGACCAAGGACGTGGGCGATTTGTTCGAGTACGGCGTGGACCGGCCGGTGACGGTGCACCGCAACCAGAGCGCGCTGGTGCCCATCCTACACAAGCCGTTCGAGGGGCGTCGGGTGCTGCTCTACAACCGGGCCACGCGCGAGAAGAACCCGATGGCGTGCATCGAGCTGAAGAACACCACGGGCCTGACGCTGGAGGGCGGCCCGGTGACGGTGACGGAGGACGAGCGTTACGTGGGGGAGGCGATGCTCGACACCATGAAGCCCCAGGACATGCGCTTCGTGCCATACGCAGTGGAGCTGGGCTGCGTCGTGTCCGTGGAGGAGGGGACCTCGGATGGGCCCGTCTTCCGGGTGGTGGTGAGCCAAGGCACCCTGATGGCGGAGTACCACAATGTGCGGCGTACCCAGTACCTGGTGCGCAACAAGGCGCCCCGGCCGCAGGTGCTGTTCATCGAGCACCCGCGCATCGGCTGGGAGCTGGCCAAGGACATGCCCGCGCCCGAGGAGACGACGGAGGGCTACTGGCGCTTCAAGCGGACGCTGGCCGCGGGCGCGCAGGAGACGTTCGTGGTGTCCGAGCGCACCGCGGGCCACCGGCACTACGCGCTGTCCTCGGTGGGCCCGGACGACGTGGCCTTCTTCCTGTCGCAGCGCTACGTGGACAAGGCGATGTCGGACGCGCTGCGGGAGATGATTGCCATCCGCGAGCGCGTGGCCACGCTCACGCGCGACGAACAGCAGCTCACCCAGGAGCGCGCGCAGCTCTTCAAGGACCAGGAGCGCATCCGCTCCAACATCGAGTCGCTCAAGAGCGGCGTGTCGCAGCGGGAGCTGGCCGAGCGCTTCGTGGCCAAGCTCAACGAGCAGGAGGACCGGCTGGAGGCCATCGCCCGCGAGCTGGAGCGGCTGGTGAAGGAGCGGCAGGCGGCGCAGGAGGAGCTGCACCGCCGCGTCCAGTCGCTCAGCCTGGTGTCGAACCTCTAATCACGGCTCACGGGGTGGCGCGGTGGACTTCATCGCCGCCCACCACGGTGAGGTGGACCTGGGCGCCGGGCAGCTCGGAGACGGGCGCGTCCACGGGGTCCACGGACAGGGCGACGAAGTCCGCGTCCATGCCGGGCTGCAGGCGGCCACGGCGCGCCTCGGCGAAGGAGGCGTAGGCGGCGCCCACGGTGAAGCCCTCCAGGGCCTCCTGTCCGCTGAGACGCTGGTCGGCGTACCAGCCGCCCTCGGGCGTGCCGCGCGCGTCCTGACGGGTGCGCGCGGCGTAGAGGCCGGCGAGCACGTCGGGGCGCTCCACGGGGAAGTCGCTGCCCAGGGCGAGCACGGCGCCGGAGGACTTCAGGCGCTGCCATGCGTAGGCGCCGCGGATGCGCTCGGGGCCCACGCGCGCCTCGGCCCAGGGCATGTCGCTGGTGGCGTGCGTGGGCTGCACGCTGGCGACGAGGCCGATGCGGCCCAGGCGGGTGATGTCGTCCAGGCCCATGATTTGCGCGTGCTCCACACGGTGGCGGCCCGCCTGGGTGGACGTGGCCTGCATCGCGCGCGCGAGGGTGTCGAGGACCAGGGTGTTGGCGCGGTCGCCGATGGCGTGGGTGCAGACCTGGAAGCCGGCGCGCATGAAGTCGGTGACGCGCTTCTCGTACTCCTCGGGGGTGAGGAGCAAGAGGCCGCGGTGGCCGGGCTCGTCGCTGTAGTCCTGGTGCAGGGCGGCGCCGCGGCTGCCGAGCGCTCCGTCGAGCACGAGCTTCACCGCGCGCAGGGTGAGGCGCTCGCCCTGGTAGGGGCCCATGCGCAGGAACTCGGCGCGCTCGGGGGCCTGGCCGTCGGCCATGGCGTAGACGCGCAGGGGCAGCTTGCCTTCCTTGTCCAGGCGCTGGAGCAGCTGGAAGGTGGCCAGGTCCATGCCGGCGTCGTGCACGCCGGTGAGGCCCACGCGCGCGGCGCGGTGGAGGGCGGCGGTGAGCTGCGCGGTGCGCTCGGCCTCGGTGAGGGGCGGCAGCACGGCGTGAATCAGGCCGATGGCGTTGTCGACGAGGATGCCGGTGGGCTCGCCGTTGGCGTCGCGGAGGATGCGGCCGCCGTTGGGGTCCTGGGTGGCGCGGGTGATGTTCGCGCGACGCAAGGCCTCGCTGTTGACCCAGGCGGCGTGGCCGTCGATGCGCGTGAGGTAGACGGGCGTGCGCGGGTGCTTGGCGTCGAGGTCCTGGCGGGTGGGGAAGGTCTTCTCGGGCCAGTCGTTCTGGTCCCAGCCTTGTCCGACGAGCCACTCGCCCTGGTAGGAGGTGCTCGGCGCGTTGGCGACGCGGGCGAGGGCCTCGTCCTTGGTGGTGGCGCCGAGCAGGGTGACGGTGGCCTCCCACTGACCGAGGGAGGACAGGTGTCCGTGCGAGTCGGTGAGTCCGGGGACGATGGTGGCGGAGCCCAGGTCCACGACGCGTGCGCCGGGACCGGCGGCGGCGAGGACCTCGTCACGGGTCCCGGTGGCGAGCACCTTGCCTTCGCGGACGGCGAGGGCCTCGACGACGGGGCGGCCCGGGTCGAGGGTGCGCACGCGCGCGGCTACGTAGACGGAGGTGCCCGCGGGGTCCGGGCGCGGAGTGTTCCGCGTGCAGCCGCCGAGGAGGGAGAGGAACAGTACGGCACCGAGGAGCCCGCCGATTCGTCGCAGCATCGTTTCGCGCACCTGTCTGGATGGAGGGCCGCCCCGAGCCTGGGGCGGGCGCGCGACACTCTGGCTCACCCGGTGGTCGGGGGCCAGTCCGCTCACGAAGAGCGAGCGTTCGGCATGGGTGCTAATCGTTCTCGCCATTCGCCCGAGGTCGGTCAACGGGAGGAGGTTGGTCATCCGACCGATGCGGCCTCCCGCTCACGTCGGGTTTCACCTTCGTTTCGGCTCCTCGGGTGGACGGCGACGCAAGCGCCACACGTTCCAGGCCTCCAGGGCCGTCGTGGCCGTGAAGAAGAGGGCCAGGAACCCTGTGATTTTCGCGGCCAGCGGCACTTTGAAGAGCATCGCGCACAGCCACAGGGCCATCATGAACAGGACCAGTCGGACGCCGCTGCGGAAGGCGACCTCGGACTGACGGATGCGGGTTGCAAGCTTCATGGTCGACCCGGGACTCGTTTCAGCGGAAGGGTTCGAACTCAACATGCCGCGCGCAAAGTTGTCGAGTGCGTTGGTTCCACGCGGCATGTCATGGCGAAGGACACTCTGAGCAGCCGCGATGCCTGCTCGGGGCAGCGAGCGGGATGCTCAGGGGTCGTTCAGTGCGGCGGTCGCGGGGGCTCCGTAGATGCCTGCGACGACACCCCTGAAGCCCCACTCCACGCCGTTTCGGAGGGCCGTCGAGTTGTTCATCCAACTGTTGAACTTGGCGGTCAGCGGCATGTAGTTGAATCCAGCGTTGACCTGACCCACACGTTGGGGAATCAGCCAGTGATGCAGGCTCTGCCCCTTGTTCCTGAGCCCACCGGCCGCACGGCTCCAGGCGCTACGGACCGAACCCCACGTGCGAGGGTCATGGAACAGTCGCTTGAAACCGTTGTAGGCGGCGTTGCGTCCCAGGTGGGCACCACCAAAGGCCAGGCTCAGGCCGAGCCCGGCCCACTCACCCGCGTTGTACATGCCACTGCACTTGTTGACGAACGCGCTCGCGCCCGTGAAATCGTTGAGGAAGTTCGTCAGTCCGAAGCTCAAGGTAGAGCCGAAGGCTGCCGCGAAGTCACCGGCGGCCGCCAAGTCCCAGTCCTGCCAGTCGCTCCAGTCCAGGCCGGACGGGTCGATGAGGTTGACCGGGTCATTGGCCGCATACGCATAGAGGTTGGTGTCACCGCCCTCGAAGCGGATGGGGTCCTTGTTCGTCCACCGCCCCGTCTCCGCGTCGTAGTCACGCGCGCCGAAGCGGGTGAGGCCCGTCAGGGCATCATGGAGTCCGCCCGCGAAGCCGAAGGGCTGGAATCCGGGCGCCGTATCGGTGGTGATCCGGCCCCAGGCGTCGTAGTCCATCCGTTGCGCGACGACGCCTGTGGCAGTGTTGACGACGAGCCGTGGGCTGCCGAGGTGGTCGCTGATGATGCGGTAGGTGACGCCCCCCTTCACCATGAAGTCGGGGACATGGCTCCGTGTCGCATAGACGAAGCGGCTCACCAGCGCCCCACTCCCATCCAACTCCGCCGCGACGCGCAGGCCACCGTCATAGAGGAAGCCCTGCGTGAGGGTGCCGTTCACCTTCCGGCCCACGCGCCGTCCGAGCGCGTCCACCACGTAGTCCACCTGCGTGCCGTCGTTCCGCGTTACCGCCCGGAGCGCACCGAGTGAATCGTAGGTGTACTCCGTGGGATTGCTGTCCCCCGTGCGCAGCGATTCCTGGAGGTCGCCATTGGGACCGAAGACAAAGGACGTGCCTCCGGATGTGAGCAGCCGGTCCTGCGCATCGTAGGTGGCGTTGCGCGTGACGCCCGCTTCCGTCACCAGGGTGCGGTTGCCGTTGCTGTCGTAGCCGTACGTCGCGGACAGGACGCCATTGATGGAGACGGTTTCCAGTCGCCCGGCGACGTCGTAGGTGTAGTGGAAGGACTTCGTCACACCCTGGACGGTCTCCGTCTTGTCGGTGATGCGTCCCAGGCCGTCGCGCCCGGTGATGGTGTGGCTGTAGAGCGCGGTGCTGCCCGCCGTCGCGGACAGGGACTGTCCCTCGCCCAGGGTGTTGTAGCCATGGGTCGTGGTGAGTGTTCCCAGTGTGGTGCCGGTGAGAAGCCCGTTCGTGCTGTTCCGGGTCAAGTCCAGCGCGCCGGCGCCGCTGAGCAGGCCGTCGCCATCGTAGCGATAATCCGTGGTGCCGCCGCTCGTGTTGATGGCCATGGCGGTCACCTGGAAGTCCGCGTTGTACGTGTAGCTGACGCGGCCCGCGACGACGCCGTCCCACGTGACACCCTTGAGGAGGGCTCCGTCATGGACGAAGGAGAGGTTGGAGCCTCCCGAGTTCGTCATCCGGTCCACCTGTCCGCTGCCAGTCAGGTAGCTCAGGGTGCGGGTGATTCCGGGCGCGGTGGTCGTCGTGAGTCGTCCTCCGGTGTCGTAACCGTAGGTCACCGAGGTGCCATCCGGCAGGTTGACGCTGGTGGTCGCCTCGTCGGCGTCATGGCCGTACACCGTAGGCAGGCCACCTCCCGTGACGCTCGGTGGGGCGTAGCTGCCCATCGCGTCCGCCAGCGTGTACGTGAAGACGTGGGCGGGGCGTCCCGGCGGGGTGATGGACGTGAGATTTCCGTGCGCATCCGAGCTGAAGCCCACCAGCCGGCTGCCCGGAAACTCACTGCTCACCAGGTGCCCCGTCGTGCCGTAGGAGAAGAGGGCGGTGCCTCCGGCTGCGTCGGTGGTGCTAGCCACCTGGCCCAGGAGGTTGTACGTCGACGTGCCGATACGGCTGCCTTGCTGGGTGGACGTCAAGCGTCCCAGTGTGTCGTAGCCGTAGGTGACGGGGTCCAAGCCGGTGACTTCACGCCGGATCACCCGGCCCTGTGCGTCCATCCGCACGCGGACCGTCTTGCCGAGCGGCGAGGTCATCAGCCACTCGCGCGTGTTTGCGTCGTAGTGGGACGTGAAGGCGCGCCCGTTCACGGTGTGGGTGTCCGTGAGGCTCGCCAGGTCCAGGGAGGTGCCGCCCGGCGCGAACGCCACCGCGCGGGTGTGTGACGTCGTGGACGTCAGGCCTCCTGGCGTGGTGACGGTGCGCTGGCTGACCAGGGGAGCCTGCATGCCAAAGCGCGGGTCGGGCCCGCGTCTCACGGTGACCATCGTCCCGTTGGCCAGGGTGTGGACCTCTTCGCCGCTGGTCTTGACGAGGGTCGTGGAGGCACTCCCGGAGGGCGTCGTCGTGACGCGAGTCTGCTGCTTGCCCGTTGCGGGCTTCAGGACCTGGTAGCGCGTCTGGCGACCCAGCGGCGTCGACAGCGTCACCTCGAAGCCGGTGCTCGTCGCCGTGCGGGTCAGCGTCTTCCAGCTCCCGGAGGCCCGGTCATCGCGGGTCAGTCGTCCCGCCGTGTCGTAGGTGAAAGCGTGCTCGCCCAGCCGCGCGTCCGTCATCGTCGTGAGCAGGCCGTCGGTTGTGTACCCGAGCGTCACCAGTTCGCTCGCTGGGTTCTGCACTGAGGACAGATAGCCATTCGCATCCACGTCCAGCAGCGTGGTGTGGCCGTGGGGGGCGACGATGGCCGTGGGGACACCGGCCGTGTCGCGGTCGATGGTGGTGAGCTGGCCGTTGCGGTCCTGCAACCCGGTCAGCCGCCCGTCAGTATCATATGTGAAGGTGCGCAGCGTGGACTGCGTCAGTGTATCCACGGTGCGCAGGTGGCGACCGTGGGCGTCGAAGACGTAGAATTCCGCGCCGTCCTCGGAGGCCACCAGGATTTCCGGCGCGCGCGCCGGGAGAACGGGAATCAGTCGCCGCACTCGATGCGACCCGTAGTCCACCACCAGCGTCGTGCCGTCGGGTGCTGGGGCGACGCGCGAAAGGCAGAACTGGGCCTCGCTCGCCGGGGTGTAGAGCGGGTTGGCGCAGCCTCCTCCCTGGGCGATGGTGCTCAGCGTTCCGTCGGGATACAGGCGGAACAGGTTTCTGTTCACCCTGTCCATCACGAGCACGGAGCCATCCGGTAGCGCTTCGACCCTGGTTTCCTCGAAGTCGCAGCACCCCATGACCTCCGTGATGAAGGTCTGAGCCTGCCCCGATTCCGTGGACACCCGAGATGTGATGGAAAGGGTGTCCAATGTCGGCGAGTGACGCGAAGCAGAAGAAGAGCCGGAGGCAGCGCCGGAAGTTCACGCGTGAGTTCAAGGACGGC
>NZ_SRLW01000182.1:0-20322 GCF_006518215.1 Myxococcus sp. AB025B | reverse complement strand
CCATGGCCGTTGTGGGCGGGGGGAGGATTCGGGCGCGCGTAGCCCAGGCGCGTGCGCACCTCCTCCACCACGCCGCTCAATCCCACTTGCTGCAGCAGACCTTCCAACCGGGAAGCGAATGACACCGGGCATGCCCTCCTGGACCGGGCGCACGTTACCCCAGGATGGCCCCAGGTCGGATCCACGACGCCTACGAGGGGAGGGGAGGTGGGTGTGAACGGCCCGCCCTCCAGGCAACTGTTCGTCACCGGGCACACGGGGCTACACTGCGAGTCGCCCTCCCCCGCCATGCGGCTGCCCGCTCTCTCCCTGCTCCTGCTCCTCCTCGCGCCCGGCGCGACCCTCGCCCAGGGGGATACCCGTCTTGCGTTCCTGGGGCGCCAGCTCCAGCAGGGCAAGGACCCTCGCTCCCGCTCCCAGGCGGCGCTCGTGCTGGGCGCCACCGAGGACCCGGAGGCCGTGGCCGTGCTGTGTCCCGGCCTCAAGGACGCAAGCGAGCTGGTGCGCGCCGCCGTCGCCAAGTCGCTGGCGAAGCTCCTGGAGTCCTCCGCGCTGCCCTGCCTGGAGGCCCACAAGGACGAGGCGGACGCGGCGGTGCAGGCGGCGGTGCGCGAGGCGGTGAGCGCGCTGAAGGAGTACCAGGCGCGTCCGGCCCGGCTGTACATCGCCATGGAGGGGATGAAGGACCTGACGCGCTCGCTGCCGCCGGAGCTGGTGAAGGCCACCGAGGCGCGGCTGCGCTCGCGGCTGGTGCGCCGGGGGGCGGTGCTGGCGCCGGCGAAGGAGACCAAGGCGCAGGCCAAGGGCGCGCTGAAGAAGCTGGGCGTGCGGGGATTTCGCATCACCCCGGAGGTCCACCCCATGGAGGGTGGGGGCCTGCGGGTGGCCATCGTCTGCATGACCTACCCGGACCTGTCCCTGCTGGGGCAGGTGGACGTGAAGGCCGGGGGCGCGCAGCCCGCGGACCTCCTCAAGGCGCTGGTCCCCCGCGCCGTGGAGGACGCCGCCGAAACCTTCGAGTGGAGCAACGACACATGACGACGAGCAGCACGGCGCAGCAGGCGGCCCCCAAGCGGCGCTGGCGCAACTTCCTGCTGGATACGAGCTTCCAGCTCAAGCTGACCGCGTACATCGTCGGCGTGACGCTGGTGCTGTCGGCGCTCTTGGGCGTGTTCCTGGTGCGCTCGGCGCGGGCGCTGATGCAGGAGACGGCGACGGCGGTGGAGGCGCGCTCGAAGGCCGCCGAGGTGAGCCGGGAGCTGTCCAGCGCCACGCTCTCCAACGAGCTGCTCGCGCGCATGGACGACCCGGCGTTCGAGGCCGCCTTCCGGGAGAAGGCGCAGACCATCGACGCGGCCTACGAGCAGGAGCGCGCGGCCATCGTCGCGCAGCGTGCGGAGCTGGAGTGGCGTCAGCGCGCGACGTGGTGGGTGCTGGGCGCGTTCCTCCTGGCCTTCATCGCCGTGGTGGCGCTGGGCACCATCGTCGTGACGCACCGGGTGGCGGGTCCGCTCCTTCGCATCCGGCGCATGGTGGGGGAGGTGGCCGAAGGCAAGCTGCGTCCTCCGTCGTACGGCCTGCGCGATGGTGACGAGCTGAAGGACCTCTTCGACGCGACGCGGACGATGATGCAGCGGCTGCGCGAGCAGAGCGAAGAGGATGCGCGGGCCTTGGCGAAGGCGCTGGAGGTGGCGGAGCGGGGCGGGGCGTCGGGCGAGTCGCTCGGCGAACTGCGCGCGCTGGAGTCCCGCTTCCGCGCGCGCCTGGACGCGTGAGCCTTGCTTAGCGCGGCGGGGCGTCAGGCGAGCTGCGCGCGCTGGAGTCCCACTTCTCCGAGCGCGCCTGGACGCGTGAGCCTTGCTCAGCGCGGCGCGGGTGAGTCCACGAGCAGCCCCGTCTGCTTGAGCACGCCATGGATGCGCAGGCGCGCCTGCGCCCACGGCAGCGCCTCCACGCGGTAGCCCTCCAGGGCGTTCATCAGGTACGCGCGGTAGCTGGGGTGCCCCGGGTCCGCGATGATGACGACGCCCCGGTCCGTGGTGGAGCGGATGAGCCGCCCCACGCCCTGCCGTAGCAGGAGCAGCGCGCGCGGCAGCCGGTACTGGAGGAATCCCTGATACTCGCCCCCCGCGCGGGCCAGCGGCTCCTCGCGCGCGGCGACCAGCGGACGCAGCGCGGGCTCCAGCGGGAGCTTGTCGATGAAGACGCACCCAACGCCCCGCCCGGGGATGTCCACACCCTGCCAGAAGCTCTTCGTGCCCAAGAGCACCGTGCCCGTGTCGCGCTCCTGCCGTGCCGCCAGGGAGCGGCCATGTCCACGGGACTGCCGCAGCACCTCGATGCCCAGCGGCTCCAGCCGGTTGCGAGCCTCCGCGCCCACGCGCTCCATGCGCCGCGTGGACGCGAACAGCCCCAACAGCCGCCCGCCCATCGTCTGCGCGAGGCCGGAGATGCGCGTCGCCGCCCAGTCGACGAAGGGCTCCTCGTGCGCGCGCGGCGCGTCCGTGACGAGCACGACGAGCGCCTGCTCGTGCAACTGGAAGGGCGAGGGCGCGCGCAACAGCCGGGGCGCGGGCTTGTCGCCCCGGCCATCCAGGCCCAAACGCTTCAACACGAAGGGCGTGCCGCTCCCGTTGCTCGGGCCCAGCGTGGCCGAGGTGAGCACCAGCGCGCGCTTGTTCGCGGCGAAGTCGCGCGACACGTGGAAGGACACGTCCACCGGCTGCGCGCCCACGCTCCAGCGCTGACGCCGCGGCTCGGCCGTGGCCGAGTAGCATCGCCCCGCCGCCGCCTCGCCTGACAGCTCCGTGGCCAGCGTCGAGAGTTCCCCCAGCTCCGTCGTCGCGCCGGACAGCTCGCGCTCCAGCGCCGGCATCCGTGCCGCCAGCTCCGGCAGGGCCTCCAGCACCCGCACCGCGAGCAGCGTGTGCAGCGCCTGCAGCGCGCCGCGCACCAGCTCCAGCCCCTCTCGCACCGGAGCCCACGCGGGCAGCGCGCGCACGGCCTCCGTCACCCGCAGCTCCGGGGCATAGGCGCCCTCGTCCGGGTCCTCTCCGGCCGCTGTCGCCGAGGGCTCACACAGCTCCGTCACCCGCGCGCCCAGGTCCCGCGCCTCGTCCATCAGCCGGCGCAGCGCATCCTCCACCTGACCCATCAGCGCGCGGGACTCCTCGCGACGGGAGGCGGACAGCGCGCGCCGCAGCTCGGCGAACAGGCCGTGGCGCCCATCGCGCCCGTGCAGCCGCTCGGTGAGCCGGTGGAAGGCCAGGTCCGACAGCTCCACGGTGAGCGCCGTGGTGGCGACGTCCTCCACCTCGTGCGCCTCGTCGAGAATCAGGTGCTCGAGCTTCGGGTAGCGCGCGGGCCACGCGAAGGCGAGTGACTGGTTGATGACCAGCACGTCCGCCTCGCGCGCCTGGGCCACCGCCGAGTGGTAGAAGCACCGGTGGTGATGCGGGCACTTGTCGCCCAGCGTCGTCGCCGCCTCGGAGCGCACCGCCGGCATCAACCCCATCAACACGGGGAAGCGCTCGCGGAACCAGTGGCTCAGCCGGTCCAGGTCTCCCTCGACGCTGCGGCGCAGGTACGCGCGCAGGTACGCCCGAGGGGCGCGGGCGTTGTGCCCCATGCCCGGCTCCACGCGCGTGGCCTCCAGCGCGCGGCGGCGGCACAGGTAGTTCGACTGGCCCTTGAGCAGCGCGTAGCCGAACGTGCCTCCCAGCGCGCGGTGCAGGCGCGGCAGGTCCTTCTCCAGCAACTGGTCCTGCAGCGTCTTGGTGTGCGGCGCCACGCCGACCTTCCGCCCGTTGCGCGCGGCGAAGAGGGCCGCGGGCGTCAGGTACGCGAGCGACTTGCCCGTGCCCGTGCCCGCCTCCACCGCCACCTGCTCGCCGTCCGACAGCGCGCGCGCCACCGCCTGCGCCATGTCGAGCTGCGCGGGCCGGCTGCGGAAGCCTTCTTCACGCTGCTCCAGCGCTCCACCCGCGCCCAGCACCGCGGACACCTCGTCGGCCCGCACCGGCACCACCGGCGTCTCGGCCTCGGGCTCCGCGACCGCGGGCACGCCCGCCGCGCGGCGCCGCTCCGGACGTCCGCGCAGGAAGCCGCCTTGCGTCTCGAGCGCGAGCGGCGTGGGCCTCGCCCGGCAGGCCGCGTTCAGTCGCGACAGCAGCTCCAGCAGCGGCCACTCGTCGTAATCGAACGCGCCCTCCTCGAGGACGTCAGCGGAGCCCAGCCGCCGCGCCGCCCGAGGGTCCAGCGTGGCCACGAGGTCCGCGAGGTCCTCGCCGCGCCCCTCGCTGATGCAGCGCTCCATCGTCTGCACGAGCACCGCGTACACCGCCTCGCAGTCGGACACCGCGCGGTGCGGCTGGCGGATGCCCAGCCCCGCCCAGCGCAGGAGCGACTCCAGCGAGTGGCTGGGCAGCTCCGGGTGCAGGTAGTGCATCAGCTCGCACGAATCGAGCACCGGCGCGCGGATGGAGCCCAACAGGTCCGGCAGGAAGCCCTTCTCGAACGAGGCGTTGTGCGCCACCACCGTCCAGCCCGTCAGCCGCGCCTTGAGGTCCTCCAGGTCCACGCCGAAGCGCGGCCGGCCCTCCAGGTCCGCGTCCGTCAGGCCCGTGAGCCGACGAATCGTGAGGGGCAGGGGCTTGGACGCCGAGTACAGCCGCGCGAAGCGGTCCACCTCGCGCCCGTTCTCGAAGAACAGACACCCCAGCTCGATGATTTCGTCGGCACGTGGATCCAACCCCGTGGTCTCGAGGTCCAGGAAGACATGCCGCGTGAAGAGCTCCGCCGCGCCGCCCATGCAGGGCAGGCACACTACTCCTCCCCGGCGCGGTGCCCAGATTTCGGCCTACGTCTTCACTCCACCAGGAAAACGCCGGAAATCATCTTCCCCATGGCGCAGCCGTACACCAGCTTGCCGGACGTCTTGGGCGTGAAGGTGATGTCCACCGGCTGGCCCAGCGGCAGCGCGGTGTTGATGCCGTAGTCGTCCATCACGACTTCCGTCGCGCACGTCTGGTCCGTCTTGCGCGTCACCACCAGCTTCACCGGCTCGTCCTTCTTGAGCTGCACGGGGCTGGGCTCGTAGCCCTTCTCCGTCACCGTCAGCTCCACCACGCGCACGCCGTTCTCCCGCTTCTCCGGGACGGTGGGCGCGGGGGCCGCGGCGGCGGCGGGCGGGGTGTCCTTGGTGCAGCCCTGCTGGGTGGCGCCCACCATGGCGGCCGTCGCGGCCAGCGCGAGCCAGGGCTTGATGATGCGGGAGAAGAAGGGGCGCATGGAGTGGGTGCCTCGCTCGGCGAAAGATGGAGGAAGGGGCGGCGCCCCCGCGAAATTCCGCGGCCTTGGCTTCAGGCCTCGGTGGCGGGAGCGCTCGCGGCGACCGGCTCGAAGCGCAGCAGCGCGTGGAGCGGGACGAACACCTCGTGGCCCGTCTCGCCCAACAGCAGGTCGAAGCGGCCCACGTGCATCAGCGGCAGCTGCAGCGTGATGCCGTTGCGCAGCACCAGCTTCACCTGCTGGCCCAGGTGGTCCAGGAACGCGCGCGGGTCCGAGTACGGCCGCTTGTCCGGCTGGCGGGCCACCGTGGCGGGCTTCTGGGTGAGCTTCGCGTCGCGCTCCAGCCCGGGCAGCAGCCGCTCCCACTCCCCGCGCCGCGCCAGCAACACCACCTGCAGCTTCTCCAGCCGCCCGGTGCGCTCCAGCGTGAAGGCGATGGGCTCCTCGGCGACCAGCGTGTCCAGGAGCGAGCGCTCCGCCAGCACCACGGAGACCTCCGTCTTGCCGGCGATGAGGCCCGAGAGCAGCTCGGCGACGACGGCGTTGTCCACCTCGCCGCGCGCCTGCTTGATGGCCGCCTTGCGCTGGGTGCGCTCCTTGCGCGCCATGAACTCGGCCACCGTCATGCCGCTCTGGAGCACGCCGAACGCGTCCCCCAGCGACAGCCCCGGCGTCTGGCCCATCAGCTCGTAGACCTGGTCGAAGCGCTTGGCCTCCTCGGCGTGCAGCTTGCGCCAGATGCGGCACTTCATCTTGCCTTCCAGCTCACCCTTGGCGATGCGCGCCGGGACGTGCTCGCGCTGCGCGAGCGCGAGGATCTGCTCGGGCGTGGGCGGAGGCCGCGGTGCCGAGGAGCGGAAGCCCCCGGGACGGCCACCGAAGCCGCCCGGACGTCCACCCGGGCCACCGGGCCCTCCAGGCGAGCGCGGAGCCATCGGCCGGGCGCCCGGCGCCACGCCCGCGGGGCGGGGGGCGCTGGAGGCCACCGGCACCGATGGACGCGGCGCGGGCGAGGGCGCCGTGGGGCTCGTCGGGGCGGCCGCCGCCGGAGTGGCGGGACGGGGCGTGGGCGCCACGCCCGCGGGACGGGGCGCGACGGGGGCCGCCGGACCCGCCGTGGTGGGCCGGGGCGTGGGGCGCGGCGTGGGCGCCGGGGAGTCCGAGGGGGACGGACTCTGCCCAGCGCTGCCGGGTGTCGAGGCCGGCCGCCGGATGACTTCGACCGCGGGAAGGACCCGCCGTGTCTTCCGATCGTTCACAGTCGTACGTTACCTGATGCGAGGAGCCCGGGCATGCCCGGCTTCACGGCTGGAGGGAGGCTGAGAGGTCCACTTTCCACCCAGACGGCTCCCGGACCATCCGGACCTCATGGGTGCTGCCTGACGAGCGCACGAGCACGGTCGCCTCGTCGCCCGCCTCCCGGACCAGGGAGACCTCCGTAACATCCGGAGGCGGGGGGACATTCGCGAAGAACAGGCCCAGGGGCTCGGCCTTCACCGCGCCACCGGACGCATCGCTCACCGCCTGCGCCCGCTGCTGGAGGGCCGCCTGCGTCGGCTGGGACAACGCGCCCCAGGCCTGACGCAGCTCACCGCGCTTCACCAGCCGGTGGAAGGAGGTATAGGCGTCCTGCGGTGTGCCGAAGCGGGGCTGGTTGCAGCCGCCCATGCCCACCAGGAGCAGGGCCAGCAACCAGGGCGTCGTCGCGGTCAGGCGCATGGGAGTGGGGTTTAGGTCAAACCAGCGCCGGGGGAAAGCCTCTGGTGAGCCAGTGTCACGGAACGTGTTGCTGGACACGGTTTCGCCCCGCTCCCTTGGCCGCGTAGAGCCCCGCGTCCGCCGCGCGCAACAGCGCCTCCGCCGTCTCCAAATCCGGGGAGGGCACCGTCGCCACGCCCAGCGACGCCGTCAGCCGCACCTGCTGGGGCCTGCCGTCCGCGCCCACGTGCTCCACGCCCAGGGCCGCGATGGCCTCGCGCACGCGCTCGCACACCTTGAGCGCGTCCTGGGGCGCCGTCTCCGGCAGGAGCGCGATGAACTCCTCGCCGCCGTAGCGCGCCAGCATGTCCACCTCGCGCAGCCGGGCGCGCGTCGTCTGGGCCACCGCCTTGAGCACCTGGTCCCCGAAGACGTGGCCGAAGGTGTCGTTGATGCGCTTGAAGTGGTCGATGTCCAGCATCACCAGCGACAGCGGGGACTGGTAGCGCCTGGAGCGCGCGAACTCCTCGCTCAGCCGCTCCTCGAAGCAGCGCCGGTTGTACAGCCCCGTCAGCCCGTCCGTGCGCGACAGGGCGAGCAGCTCCTCGCGCTTCTTGGCCAGCTCCTTGTTGGCCCGGTCCAGCTCCCGGTTCTTCTCCACCAGCGCGTCCTGGAGCACCTTGAGCCGCAGCATCGACTTCACCCGCGCCGACAGCTCCAGCATGTCGAAGGGCTTCACCAGGTAGTCGTCCGCGCCCAGCTCCAGCCCCTCCACCTTCCCGGCCGCCTGGCGCGCCGTCATCAGAATCACCGGGATGAAGCCGAACCCGTCCTCCCCCGCGTTCGCCTTGATGATGCGGCACACCTCCACGCCGCCCAGCCCCGGCATCTCCACGTCCATCAGGATGAGGTCCGGCCGGGACTCTCGGATGGCCGACAGGGCCTGCGTCCCGTCGTGCGCCTCCTTGAAGACGTAGCCCCGCGGCGCCAGCCCCTCGCGCACGTGCGCCACATGCGCCGGGTCGTCGTCGACGATGAGCACCGTCCGCCCACTGAGCTCCCCGCCTGTCCCCGCCCGACGCGCGACCTCCTGCGTCTTCTTCCTCTCGCCGTCCGCCATGCGGTTGCGCCCCCAGTGCAATCATCCCGCGCTGCCAGAATGGCTCTGATTCTCACCCGCCGTCCCGTCGGAAGCCAAGGGGGACGGCAAGTGCCCGTCACTTCAGGCGCTCAGAGCGGCTTGCGCAGCCGCGCCCGGTACACCGGCTCCCCCGAGGACAGGTACCGCCGCTCCCGCGTGGAGGGCACCTCCTCCGGGTCATACGGGTGGAAAACGCCGGAACCCAAGGGGTTGTGGAATCCCACGGATTCCAGGATGGACAGCATGTTGACGGCGCGGTCCTGGACGTCGGTGCGCATGTCGAAGAGGCCGCCGGGGACGAGCTTTCCCAGCAGGAGCCTGGCGAAGTCGGGTTGGACGACGGCGCGCTTGGCGTGGGAGCGCTTCCACCAGGGGTCGGGGAACTGGAGGTGGATGGCGGACAGGGAGTTATCCGCGAAGATGCGGGGCACGACGAAGCGGGCGTCGGACTCGACGACGCGCAGGTTCTTCATCTCCGCCTTGGCGGCGCGGTCCTGGGTGTCGCGGGCGTACTTCTTTCGCCACTCGAAGGCGACGAAGCGCACCTGGGGGTTTCGGCGGCAGTACTCCAGGGCGTGGCCGCCGGCGCCGGAGCCGATTTCGAGCTCCAGGGGGCCCGCGAAGCCGAACTCGGCGTCCCAGTCGGGAGGGGTGGCCATTTCGACGAGGTGGAGTCCGACGGGGTCTGGCAGCAGGCGAGGGCGGGGCATGTTCCAGGCGCTCCAACCACGGCCAAGCGGGGTCTGGCCAGGGAAAAACACTGGTATAGGGGGGGCATGAAGGTCTTCCACTCGGTGGCGGAGGCGGGCCGGGCGCTCGAGGGCCGGGCGCTGGCTCTGGGCAACTTCGACGGCGTGCACGTGGGCCACCAGGCCCTGTTCGCGGAGGCGCGCAAGCACGCGTCCCCGGCGGCGTTCACCTTCAACCCCCACCCGGGCAAGGTGCTCCAGCCGGACCTGGCGCCCAAGCTCATCACGTTGCTCCCGCGGCGCCTGGAGCTGCTCGCCGCCTGTGGGCTGGAGGCCTCCGTGGTGCAGGCCTTCTCGCGCGACTATGCCCGCACGGGGCCCGGCGACTTCGAGGCCACGCTCTTCGACAGGCTGGGCGTCTCGCACGTGGTGGTGGGCAGCGACTTCACCTATGGCGCCGCGCGCGCGGGCACCGTGGACACGCTGCGCGAGGCGGCCGGCCGAAGGGGCGCCCGGGTGCACGTGGTGACGCCCGTCACGGTGGACGGCGTCGTCGCCTCGTCGTCGCGGGTGCGCGAGTACATCCTGGAGGGCCGGGTGTCCGCGGCGTGCCGGCTGCTTGGTCGCCCGTTCGATCTGGACGGCACCGTGGTGGCGGGGGCGGGTCGCGGGCGCACCATCGGCTTTCCCACAGCCAACGTGGACACGCAGAACGAGCTGCGGCCGGCGCCGGGCGTCTACGCCATCCGGGTGCGCTTCCTCAAGGAGGCGGGGGAGGGCGCGTGGCACGGGGGCGCGGCGAACATCGGCATCAAGCCCACCTTCGGCGGCACCGAGGTCACCATCGAGGCGCACCTCCTGGATTTCTCCGGGGACATCTACGGCCGCGAGCTGCGGGTGCAGTTCCTGGAGCGGCTGCGCCCCGAGCAGCGCTTCGGCTCCGTGGCGGAGCTGACGGGGCAGATCAAGCGGGATGTC
The DNA here is from genome assembly GCF_006518215.1 of Myxococcus sp. AB025B. Lineage (NCBI taxonomy): Bacteria > Pseudomonadati > Myxococcota > Myxococcia > Myxococcales > Myxococcaceae > Myxococcus > Myxococcus sp. AB025B. The sequence goes on along the minus strand of NZ_SRLW01000182.1, from coordinate 10,527 downwards.
GAGGCCGCTCGCACGGTGATTGCCAGGACCGGCGCCTGACCCCCGCATTTTTCCCGTGAGTGTTCAACGGGTTGGCGGATCCGGCGGCCCGAGGGGGCGCCTTGACGGATGTGAGCGGCTCCCCTCTAATTCGCTGTCAGGAACCGTGCCAAAGGTGCTGTGGGGCCCCGAGGCAACGCCCGCGTCTCCCCTGGAGCGAGGTGGGCCCCCGCCCGCTTCGTCCTTCTTTGCCACAAGGAAGAGGCTTCACGAATGTCCGGTCGATTGGGTGAACTGCTGGTCCGCGAGAACCTCATCTCCGTCCAGCAGCTTCGCAAGGCCCAGGAAGAGCAGCAGAAGAGCGGCACGCGCATCGGCACCGCGCTCATCAAGACGGGCGCCATCGAGGAGTCGAAGCTCACCGACTTCCTCTCCAAGCAGTACGGCGTGCCGGCCATCAACCTGAAGGACTTCGACATCGACCCGGACATCATCAAGCTCGTGCCCAAGGAAGTGGCCGAGAAGCACCTGGTGATTCCGGTCAACCGCGCGGGCCCGTCGCTGATCGTGGCCATGTGCGACCCGTCCAACATCTTCGCCGTGGACGACCTGAAGTTCCTCACCGGCTACAACATCGAGACGGTGGTGGCCTCGGAGGTCTCCATCCGCGAGGCGATTGAGCGCTACTACGCGGAGAAGGGCCCCTCGATGGAGGAGATCGTCGGCGACGTCGGCGACGACATCGAGCTGGCGAAGGAGGAGACGGAGAACATCGACGAGATGGCGAAGGCCGCGGATGACGCGCCCGTCGTCAAGCTGGTGAACCTCATCCTCATGGACGCCATCAAGAAGCGCGCGTCCGACATCCACATCGAGCCGTACGAGAAGGACTTCCGCGTCCGCTTCCGCATCGACGGCGTGATGTACGAGGTGATGCGGCCGCCCATGAAGCTGCGCAACGCGATCACCTCGCGTCTGAAGATCATGGCCTCGCTGGACATCTCCGAGCGGCGCCTGCCGCAGGACGGCCGCATCAAGATCAAGATGGGCGGCGGCAAGGAGATGGACTTCCGCGTGAGCGTGTGTCCCACGCTCTTCGGCGAGAAGGTCGTGATGCGTCTGCTCGACAAGAGCAACCTCCAGCTGGACATGACCAAGCTGGGCTTCGACCCGCAGCCGCTGGCGTGGTTCAAGGAGGCCATCGACCGGCCCTACGGCATGGTGCTGGTGACGGGCCCCACGGGCTCGGGCAAGACGACGACGCTGTACTCGGCGCTCTCCAGCCTCAACGACGTGGGCACCAACATCTCCACCGCGGAGGACCCGGTCGAGTTCAACTTCGCCGGCATCAACCAGGTGCAGATGCACGACGACATCGGCCTGAACTTCGCGGCCGCGCTGCGCTCGTTCCTCCGCCAGGACCCGGACATCATCATGATTGGTGAGATCCGCGACTTCGAGACGGCGGAGATTGGCGTGAAGGCGGCCCTCACCGGCCACCTGGTGCTCTCCACGCTGCACACCAACGACGCCCCGGGCACGGTGAGCCGTCTGCTCAACATGGGCATCGAGCCGTTCCTGGTGACCGCCTCGCTCAACCTCATCCTCGCCCAGCGTCTGGCGCGCCGGCTGTGCCCGGCCTGCAAGAAGCCCGCGGACAAGGTGGACGAGCAGGCCCTCATCGACGCCGGCATCCCCCCGGACAAGATGGGCACCTTCACCCTGTACGAGAAGGTCGGCTGCCGCGACTGCAACGACCGTGGCTACCGGGGCCGCGTGGCCATCTACGAGGTCATGCCCTTCTGGGACGGCCTCAAGGAGCTGGTCATCAACGGCGCGTCCGCCTCCGAGCTCAAGCAGGAGGCCATCCGCCTGGGCATGAGCAGCCTGCGCATGAGCGGCCTCAAGAAGGTGATGGACGGCGCGACCACCCTGGAAGAAGTCGTGGGCAACACCGCGCCGGACCGCTTCTAGTCACTTCCTCCCCCAGCCTCATCGAAGGACACCCCCACCGTGGCCAACCTGCACCAGCTCCTCAAGGCGATGGTCGAGAAGGGCGCTTCCGACCTCCACATCACCACCGGCTCCCCGCCCCAATTGCGCGTGGACGGCGAGCTCGTCCCCTTGAAGACGGCGCCGCTGACGCCCGTGGAGACCAAGCAGCTCTGCTACTCCATCCTCACGGACGCCCAGAAGCACAAGTTCGAGGAGGACAACGAGCTGGACCTGTCCTTCGGCGTGAAGGGGCTGTCGCGCTTTCGCGCCAACATCTTCATGCAGCGTGGCGCGGTGGCCGGCGCGTTCCGCACCATTCCGTTCAAGATTTTGACCTTCCAGGAGCTGGGCCTGCCGCCCATCGTCGCGGAGCTGGTGAAGAAGCCCCGCGGCCTCATCCTGGTGACGGGCCCCACGGGCTCGGGCAAGTCCACCACGCTGGCCTCGATGATCGACAAGATCAACACCGAGCGTCATGAGCACATCATGACCATCGAGGACCCCATCGAGTACCTGCACCCGCACAAGAACTGCCTGGTCAACCAGCGCGAGGTGGGCGCGGACACCCGCAACTTCAAGACGGCCCTCAAGTACATCCTCCGCCAGGACCCGGACGTGGTGCTGGTCGGTGAGCTCCGAGACCTGGAGACCATCGAGGCGGCGCTCACCATCGCGGAGACGGGTCACATCTGCTACGCGACGCTGCACACCAACAGCGCGGTGCAGACCATCAACCGCGTGCTGGACGTGTTCCCGCCGTACCAGCAGCCGCAGGTGCGCGCCCAGCTGTCCTTCGTGCTGGAGGGCGTGATGAGCCAGGCGCTGGTGTCCAAGGCGGGCGCTCCGGGGCGCGTGCTGGCGCTGGAGGTCATGGTGCCCAACCCCGCCATCCGGAACCTCATCCGCGAGGACAAGGTCCATCAGATCTACTCGTCCATGCAGGTGGGACAGGCCAAGTACGGCATGCAGACCTTCAACCAGGCCCTGGCGGCGCTGCTGCTCCGGCGGGTCATCTCGCAGGACGAGGCCTTCGGGCGCTCCAGCGACCCGGAGGAGCTGCGCAACATCCTGGCCACGGGCGGCGTGGTACCGGGGGCCCAGCGGCCGGCCGGGGGAGCGGCGGGTCGTTAGTTCCTGGTTTTGAGATTCAGCGGTTAGACTCGCGCGCGCGTCCGCGGAGGTCGAGCTCATGGCAGCACAGGCAGTCCAGAAGTCAGCTTCCAAGAAGAACACCGCCCAGTTCCTCTGGGAGGCGAAGACCAAGAGCGGTGAGACCAAGAAGGGTGAGATGGAGGCCTCGGACACCGAGGCCGTCAACGCCCGTCTGAAGTCCCTGGGTCTCAACCCCGTCAAGGTGCGCAAGAAGAGCGCGCTCGACGGCGACATCACCCTGCCGGGCCTGGGTGGCGTGACGGGCAAGGACGTCCTCGTCTTCACCCGTCAGTTCGCGACGATGATCGACGCGGGTCTGCCGCTGGTGCAGTGCATGGACATCCTCGCCGGTCAGATGGACAACCCGGCCTTCAAGAAGGTGCTCCTGGCCATCAAGGCCAAGGTGGAGCAGGGCAGCACCTTCGCCGACGCACTGAAGGAGCACCCCAAGGTCTTCGACGAGCTCTACACCCAGCTGTGCGCGGCCGGCGAGGTGGGCGGTATCCTCGACACCATCCTCAACCGGCTCGCGGCCTACCGCGAGAAGAGCGAGAAGCTCAAGCGCAAGGTCAAGGGCGCGATGACGTATCCCGTCATCGTCATCCTGGTGGCCATCGGCGTGACGGCGCTCCTGCTCCTCAAGGTGACGCCGGTGTTCGCCGCCATGTTCGCGGACTTCGGCTCGGCGCTGCCGGCCCCCACCCAGTTCGTGGTGGATTTGTCCGCGTGGGCGGAGGCGTACTGGTTCCACGTGGTCGCCTCCATCACGGTGGTGGTGGTCTCCTTCACCTGGAGCTACAAGCAGCCCAAGGGCCGCAAGTTCTGGGACAAGGTGTTCCTGAAGATGCCGCTGTTCGGCCCGGTGCTGCGCAAGGTGGCCGTGGCGCGCTTCACGCGCACCCTGGGCACGATGATCTCCTCCGGCGTGCCCATCCTCGACGCGCTGGACGTGACGGCGAAGACGGCCGGCAACCGCACGGTGGAAGAGGCCATCTACTACGTGCGCGGGAAGATCGCCGAGGGCAAGAACATCGCCGGTCCGCTGCTCGAGACGAAGGTGTTCCCCTCCATGGTGGTGCAGATGATTGGCGTCGGTGAAGCGACGGGCGCCATGGACACCATGCTCAACAAGATCGCCGACTTCTACGACGACGAGGTGGACACCGCCGTCGGCGCCCTGACGGCGATGATCGAACCCCTCCTGATGGTGTTCCTCGGCGGTGTGGTCGGCGGCTTCCTCATCGCCATGTACCTGCCCATCTTCTCCATTGCCGGTGCCATCAAGTAGCTCCGTCGTCTCCAGTGTGCGCGCGGACGAGGCCGAGAGGCTCCGCGTGCGCCTGGTGTGGCTGGTGTTGTTCCGCACGGTGGCGGCGAGCCTGTCGCTCGTCATCACCGTGGGGCGCCTGCTGCTTCAGCCCCTCGAGGAGCCGAGCCGGGCGGACTCGCTGTCCCTGGCCGTCATCATCGCGGCCTACGTGTCCACGGTGGTGGTGGGCATCCGGCTACGACGCGAGCAGGCGGGGCGGCTGGATGCGTGGGTGCAGGTGCTGGGCGACGTGGTCATCGCCACGGGCCTCGTCTACCTGAGCGGCGGCTCCGACTCGCCGCTCACGTTCCTCTACAGCCTGGCCGTCATCGGCGCCGCGGTGGTGCTGGACTGGCGCGGCGCGCTCTGGGTGGCCGCGGCGGGCGCCGTGTCGTTCTCCACGCTGGTGGGCGTGCTGCGCCTGTCGGACTCGGCGCCGATGGGGCCGGTGCTCTCCAGCCGCGGCCTGTTCGTGTTGGGCAGCAACCTGCTGGCGCTGGGCCTCATCGCGGTGCTTGCGGGCTACCTGTCCCGGCAGCTGTCCGCCACGGGCGGAGCGCTGTCCGCGCGCGAGGCGGACCTGCGCCGGTTGGGCGGGCTGCAGCAGCAGATCCTCTCCTCCATGCCGTCGGGGCTCATCACCTGCGACTCGCAGCGCCGCGTCACCTTCGTCAACGCCGCCGCGCGCTCCATCCTCCAGGTGGAGGGGGCCGAGGACGTGGGCCAGCCGTTGGAGGCGCTCCTGCCGGGGGTGTCGGTGCTGGCGCCGCGGTCCTCGCGAGGTGAGCTGGTGGTGGGCGCCGAGCATGGCCGCCGGCGCATCCTCGGGTTGTCGGTGACACCGCTGGAGGGCGAGTCGGGCGCGCTGCTCATCGTGTTCCAGGACCTGACGGAGCTGCGCAGGATGGAGGAGGACCTGGAGCGCTCGGATCGGCTGGCGAGCCTGGGGACGCTCTCCGCGCAGCTGGCGCACGAGCTACGCAATCCGCTGGCGGCGATGCGGGGCTCGGCGCAGCTGCTCGCGCAGGAGCGCTCGAGCGACGTGGTGGTGCAGAAGCTCACGAACATCCTGGTGCGCGAGTCGGACCGGCTGGGGCGGCTGGTGGAGGACTTCCTTCGCTTCGCGCGGCCTCCGGAGCCGGTGCGGCGGGAGGTGCCGCTGGATTCGCTCCTGACGGAGACGGTGGACATGCTGCGCGCGGACCCGCTGGCCCGGGACGTGCGGGTGGAGGTGTCCGCGCGCGAGCCGTTGATGGCCGCGGTGGACCCGGACCAACTGCGTCAGGTGCTCATCAACCTGGTGCGCAACGGCTTCCAGGCGGCGGGGCCCAAGGGTGAGGTGAAGGTGGGGCTGGCCCGGAACGAGAAGGAAGCGCAGATTCGGGTGTGGGACTCGGCGGGGAGCATCACGGAGGAGATGATGGGGCACCTGTTCGAGCCCTTCTTCACCACGCGGGACGGGGGCACGGGGCTGGGGCTGTCGACCGCTCATTCCATCGTCCGCGCGCACGGGGGCTCCATCCGCGTGCGCTCGGACCCGGCCGAGGGAACGGAGTTCGTCGTGGGGTTGCCGCTGTGACGACCATGCAGGCCCAAGAAGGCGCCTTCCGAGGCCATGTCCTCATCGTGGACGACGAGCTGTCCATGCGTGAGTACCTGGAGCTGCTCCTGCACCGCGAGGGCTATGTGGTGACGAGCGTGCCCGGGGTGAAGCCCGCGTGCGAGGTGCTCGCGCGGGATGGCGTGGACCTGGTCATCTCCGACATGAAGCTGGGGACGGGCAGCGGGCTGGACGTGCTGCGCACGGCGCGCGCGCGCAAGGAGCCGCCGGAGGTCGTCCTGATTACGGCCTTCGGTTCGCCCGCCGCCGCGGTGGAGGCGATGCGCGAGGGCGCGTACGACTACATCTGCAAGCCCTTCGACAACGACGAGCTGCGGCTGTTGGTGCAGAAGGCGCTGGAGAAGCGCCTCTTGCGGCAGGAGAACACCACCCTGCGCGCGCGGTTGTTGCCCGGGCTGGGCATGGCGGTGGGGCAGAGCGCCCGGATGCAGGCGGTGTGGTCGCTGGTGGAGAAGGTGGCGCCGGGGCGCAGCACGGTGCTGGTGACGGGGGAGAGCGGCACGGGCAAGGAGCTGGTGGCGCGGGCCATCCACATGCGGGGCAGCCGGGCGGCGCAGCCGTTCCTGCCGTTCAACTGCGCGGCGCTCAACGAGGGCACGCTGGAGAGCGAGCTGTTCGGCCACGTGAAGGGCGCCTTCACGGGGGCGCTGCACGAGCGCTCGGGGCTGCTGGTGTCCGCGGGCGAGGGCACCGTGATGTTGGACGAAGTGGGGGAGATGCCGCTGGCCACGCAGGTGAAGCTCCTGCGCGTGTTGCAGGAGCGCAAGGTGAAGCCGGTGGGCAGCGCGGCGGAGGTGCCCTTCCAGGCGCGCGTCATCGCGGCGACCAACCGGCGGCTGGAGGCGGAGGTGAAGGCGGGCCGGTTCCGCGAGGACCTCTTCTACCGGCTCAACGTGATTACGCTCGAGTTGCCGCCCCTGCGCGAGCGGGCGGGGGACATCTCACTGCTCGCGAGCCATTTCCTGTCGAGGATGGCGGAGGAGCTGGGGCGTCCGGCGCTGCGCTTCGCGCAGGAGACGTTGGACCTGCTGGAGCGCTACGCGTTCCCCGGCAACGTGCGCCAGTTGCAGAACATGGTGGAGCGCGCGGCGACGCTATCGGACTCGGACCTGCTGGGCCCGTCCACGCTGCCGCCCGCGGTGCGCGGCGAGTCGGAGCCGGTGTCGCGTCCGGGCGAGCCAGGCGAGCCGTCGCTGGGCACGGGCTTCAACCTGGAGCGCCACCTGGACGACAGCGAGCGGCGCTACCTGCTGGCGGCCCTGAAGCAGGCGGGCGGCGTGAAGACGCGCGCCGCGGAGCTGCTCGGGCTGTCATTCCGCTCGTTCCGGTACCGGCTGGCGAAGCACGGCCTCACGGATGAGCTGGAGGAACCGACGGGACGCGGGTGAGCGTCTAGAAGCCCAGGGTGGCCCGGGCTTCGTCCGCGGCCTCCAGTCCCATGCGCCAGTTGGCGTCCTGGCTGTTGTAGGAGAAGCGGCCGCCCCGGCCGATGGAGCTCAGGCGCTCGAAGCTGGAGAGGTGCTCCTGGAGGGGCTGGAGCACGCGCTGATAGCCCGGCTGGTACACGGGATAGCAGCGCGGCAGCCGCACCACATGGAAGCGACCCACGGGGGCCTTGCCAAGCAGACCCACCGACTCCAGCTCCGTCCGGGCGAGTCGCGCCAGGTTCTCGTCCGTCTCGCTCCAGAGCGCCTCGTCCTGGGCACACCAGTACTCGACGCAGAGGATGGTGGAGCGCTCCGCGCCATGGAGCCCGGGCACCCAGTTGCGGAAGTTGGTGACGCGGCAGGCCCGGACGGCGCGCGTGTGCATCTCCAGCCAGGATTCGGGGAACAGGTCCGTCCCGTGGACCTCCAGGTACACCAGCAGCGCGCTGCGGAAGGTGAGCACGTCGCGCGCGTCACTCAGCGCGCGTTGGACCTCCGGAGAGGGGGAGGGCAGCTGCGCCACGAGCGGCACGAGCGGCGCGCTGGAGATGACGTAGTCGTAGTCCCGAGGCCCCTGGGCGGAGCGCAGCCCCGTCACCCGGCGCCCCTCGACCTGGAGCGACTCCACCCGGCTGTCGAGGAACACCTCGCCGCCGCTGGCGCGGATGGCGTGGGCCATGCGCTCGTACACCTCGCCGGTGCCGCGCTGGGGATAGGGGAACTGCTCGGTGACCTGCTTGACGGCGCTTGCCCGGGCGTTGGCCACGCGCATGCGCAGGGCATTGATGACGGTGTCGATGAGCGAGGCGTCCTTGCTGGCGGCGCCCGACACGCTCGCGTCCACCTGCGAGCAGGGGCGCCCGAAGAACTTCTCGTTGTAGTCACGGAAGAACTGCTCGTAGACGCGGCGGCCGAAGTGCTGCACCAGCCAGTCCTCGAAGGTCCTCACCTCCGGGAGCGGGCGCAATTGTTGTCGTCCGAAGTCGAGCACGCACCGGACGGACTCGGTGAATCCCACCTTGCGCACCACGTCCGCGACCTGAAGCGGATAGCGCAACACCTGCCCGTCCGCGCGGAACACGCCGGGGTGGGACGCCACGGTGGACCAGTCCTCTCCGACGACGCCCTTCCAGAGCGCGTCGATGCGCGCGTCCTGCGTGTGGAAGCGATGGGGCCCCAGGTCCACGCGCTGGTTCCACAGGTCCAGCGTGCGCGACAGCCCACCGATGAACCGACTGCCCTCGTGGACCTCGACCCGGGCTCCGGCCTTCGCCAGGACATAGCCGGCCGTGAGGCCCGCGGGGCCCGCTCCCACCACCGCGATGCGGGGCGGCTGCGAGGGACGGGGGGCCGGAGAGGACGAGAGGCTCATGGCGAGGCGGGCTTGAAGTAGCGCGTGAAGGCCGGGTCCGCGTGGCGCGCGCGAACGTGCTCGGGCCGGTACACGCGCAGGGTGTACTCGTAGAGGGGGCCCGCGGCATCCAGCTCCCAGAACCGGCTGAGCTGTCCCACCACGAAGTCCAGGAGCGCGCCGGGGGGCTCGTAGTGCAGCTCCGCCCGCGTGTACTCCGGGTCGTGGAACGTGGTGAGGAAGTTCACCGCGAAGCCGCGCGTGCACATCGCGTACATCGCGCGCAGCATGCCCTGGACGAAGCCTCGCCACGCCTCGGGCGTGGCTGACAGCCGGACGTTGAAGGTCCCCGACAGCGTTAGGAAGTCGTAGCGCTCCGGAGGCAGGCTGGCGACGATGTCCCGGGTGTGGAAGCCGCCGCGGGGGAACTTGCGGGCACACGCCTCGGCGAAGGAGGGGTGGACGTCGCTGCCGGAGTACAGGGCCCCGGAGTGGTGCCGCTCCAGGAACTCGCCGAAGTGCCCCATGCCGCATCCGATTTCGTGGACGGAGAACGGGACCTGCTCGTGCTCGAAGACGCGCGCCAGGCGGTGGAAGCGCTCGTATTGCGTGGCCTGGTCGCGGTGGGACAGCGCGCGCGGGTCGTCCCCGTACTGGTCCAGCAGCGCCCCGTAGAAGGCGCGTTGCTCCTCAGCGATGTCCATGGAGGGATTCCTGTCGAGGGGGCTCGGGCGTCGGCTCCGCGACGGCGCGCAGCGCGACGGAAGTCGTCTGTCGCACGACCGCCTGGGGCTTCTGGTTGATCTGCAGGAAGATGCGCGCCACGTACTCGGACAGGATGCCCACGCCCAGCAGCGTCACGCCCGACGAGAACAGCACCGCCACCGCCAGCGAGGCCCAGCCGGGCACGGTGATGTAGCCGGTGTACTTGGAGAAGACGACCAGCGCCCCCGCGAGCGCGGACACCACCGACAGGCAGAACCCTCCGACCGAGGCGAGCCGCAGCGGGAAGGTGGCGTAGTTGAAGAGCAGGTTGAAGAACACCGTCACCAGTCGACCGAGCGTGTACGAACTGCGCAGGCCCTCCGGGTGCTCGTGCCGCACCTCGGTGGCGCTGATGCGGTCCGTCACCCAGGACAGGTAGATGTCCAGGATGATGTCGTGGCGTTCGCTCCGGGCGACCTCGGCCGCGACGCGGCCGGAGATGAGGCGGAAGGCGGAGATGTCGAACGACACTCGCATCACCTTGCGTGGGATGACCATGATGAGGCGCGAGGCGAGCGAGCGCCATCCCGGGCCCTGCCTGGCACGAGGGATTCCATAGACGACGTCGGCGCCGGTCTGCTCGGCGCGCGCCAGGAGCGCGCCAATCTCCTCGGGCGGGTTCTGCAGGTCCTCGTCGAGCGTCACCACCCAGCACCCCCGGGCGTGCCGGAAGCCGCACACGGTGGCGTTGTGCTGTCCGAAGTTGCGCATCAGTCGAACGCCGCTGACGCGTGGGTCCGCCTGGGCCAGCCCCTCGATGACGGCCCACAGCGCCGGGCGGGCGCTGTCGTCGACCAGGATGATTTCGAAGGGGGTGCCCCGTGCCTCGAGCGAGCGGGTCAGACGCGCGCACAGCTCGGGGAGGGATGACTCCCCGCGGAAGCAGGGGATGACCACGGAGATGTCGACGGCGGGGGAGGTCATGCGG
>NZ_SRLW01000181.1:0-20594 GCF_006518215.1 Myxococcus sp. AB025B | reverse complement strand
GCGGCGGTGGGCGCGGCTCCCGGGGCGGGGGCGTCCTTCAGGCCCGGAGGACGAGGAATGGGCTCGAGCTGGCCTCGGGGTTCTTCCTTGCAGGCGGACAACGACAGGGCGACGACCAGTCCGAACAGGCTTCGCATCACGCGGGGACGCTCCTCTGGGAGTACACGCGGGATATCGGAGCCCCACCCCTCATTCAAGTCCGTCACCCGGCCGCGTGCCCTCCGGCGCGCCCGGGTGGAGTCACGGTCCGAGCGGGCCTCGGGCCCTGGGGACGTGCCCTCGCGACGCTGCTTGGGGCCGCGAGGGTTGTCCGGGCGCGTCATCGGGGCTCGTGGGCGACGTAGAGGTCGACCTGCTCCTTCACCTTGTTGGCGAAGTCGGGGTTGAGGCGCTCGAGGATGGCCCACTCCAGGTCCAGGTTGCGGCGGATGTTGGCGCGGGCGGAGCGCGTCTGGAGTTCGGGTTCGGAGGCGATGAGCTCGGCGGGGGTGGCGTTGGGTTTGTCGTCGATGGTGGCGCTCGTCGTCTCGCGCAGGCCGAAGGGCAGCGCCTGCGTCCTGGCGAAGGTGGTGGCGGCCATCTCGTAGGCGCGCACGACGAAGCGGCCATCCGCGCGGACGCGGCCCTCGACGTAGAGGCGCGACCAGCTGGAGCCCATGTCGTAGTTGCCGCTCACCTTCCACGGCGTCTGCAGGAAGTAGGGGTCGGTGCTGGGCAGCAGCGCGTAGCCGCGCTCACCGAGCTCCGCCTCCGCGGCCTTCATCACCTGCATGGCGGGCAAGTCGTAGACGACGAGCCCGCTGGTCCGACCGAGCAGCGCCTTCTGGGGATTGCTGGCGCAGCCGGATGCGCACACGACCGCCGCCAGGCCCGCGCATACGGCGAGCCACCGTCTCGTCATCGTCATCGTCGCCTCGTTCTCGGGTGTGGCCGCGTGCGGAGGGGACTCGCCTCACACGCGGGACGTCCTGAACAACGCGGACGCGCGCGCGGCATATCGCGCCGCGCAGGCGGTGCGAGGTCGTCAGGCGCCAAGCCTCGGATGTGCCAGGGGCTGCGCGGCGCAGGCGGCGCGAGGTTGTCAGGGGCCATGCCTCGGATGTGCCAGGCGCGGCGCAGGTGGCGCGAGGCCGTCAGGCGCCAAGCCTCGGATGTGCCAGGCGCGGCGCAGGCGGCGCGAGGTCGTCAGGCGCCAAGCCTCGGATGTGCCAGGGGCCGCGCGGCGCAGGCGGCGCGAGGTCGATTCAGACGCCCTGCCTCGTGCGTGACGTCCGTGCATGCACCTGCGCCGGCATGCTCGAGGGCCCGCAGGTCTGTGCCTCGCCCATGTGCTGGATGCGCGTGCCGGCCGAGGTGGCCGAAGCGCTCAGTGATGAGGCGTGCGAGGCGCGGCGGCGCGCGCGAGCCTGTCGCGCACCGCGATGCCCAGGCCGCTGGCCGAGGGCAGACAGGCCACGAGCACGTCGTGTCCCTTCTCGTCCGCCTCGCGCAGCCTCGCGTACAGCACGCGCGCCGCGCCCGCTGGGTCCTCCGGCACGTCGAAGCGCGGCACATCCCCCGGCAGCTCCAGCCCTCGCGGCCCGAGCACGCCGACGCTCAACCCCTGCTCCCGCAAAGCACGCACGCGGGCCGCGGCCTCTGTGGGCTCCGCGAGCACCACGCCCGCGCGGGGCGCGTAGTGCGACTCCAGCGAGCCGGACACGCGGACCTTGGAGGCCACGCGCACCGGCACCGGATGCCCCAGCACCCGCTCGATGGCCTCGGCCGACAGTCCGCCCGGCCGCAGGATGGCGGGGGAGCCGGAGCTCAAATCGACGATGGTGGACTCGACGCCCACGTCGCACGGTCCGCCATCCAACACGAGGTCCACGTCGCCCCCCAGGTCCACGCGCACGTGCTCCGCGGTGGTGGGGCTCACCCGTCCGAAGCGATTGGCGCTCGGCGCCGCCACGCCGCCACCCAAGGCATTCAACACCGCGAGCGCCACGGGATGTCCGGGCACGCGCAGGGCCACCGTGTCCTGGCCTCCGGTGATGGCGTCCGTGGCGCGCGGCGTGCGCGGGAGCACCAGCGTGAGGGGCCCCGGCCAGAAGGCGTCCGCGAGGCGACGCGCGGCCTCGGGGACCTCCCGGGCCCACGAGGTCAGGTGCTCGACACCCGCCAGGTGGACGATGAGCGGATGGGTGGCGGGACGACCCTTGATGGCGAAGACACGACGCACGGCCAGCTCGTCCTCGGCGTTGGCCGCCAGGCCATACACCGTCTCCGTTGGCAGGGCGATGACACCACCACTGCGCAGCACTTCCACCGCGCGTTCGACGAGCTCCGGCTTTACCATGCGATGCCGCACTGTCGCGCCAGGAGGCGTCATGAGCAAGTCACTCGTCTTCGAGGCGCGCAGTCGGGCACCCATCCCCGCGACGGAGCTATTCGCCTGGCATGCCCGGGAAGGGGCGCTCGCACGGCTGACGCCCCCGTGGGAGCGGATGGAGCTGCTCGAGCGCACCGGCGACGGCATCCACACCGGCGCCCGCGTCGTCATGCGGATGCGCATGGGCCCCATCCCCCGCCGCTGGGTGGCCGAGCACACCGCGTACGTCGAGGGCTCCCTCTTCCAGGACACCCAGGTGTCCGGCCCCTTCTCGAAGTGGGTCCACACCCATCGCATGTGGCCCGAGCCCGCCACCGGCTCCTCCATCCTCGAGGATGAAATTGAGTACGCCCTGCCCATGGGCCCGCCAGGCCGGCTCCTCGGAGGCGGCTTCGCGCGCCACACCCTGGAGCGGATGTTCGCCTATCGCCACCGGGTGACGCTCACGGACGCTCGACGCCACGCCGCGTTCGCGGACCAGGGCCCGCTGCGCGTGGCCGTCACCGGCGCGTCGGGGCTCATCGGCTCGGCGCTCCTGCCGCTGCTCACCACCGGCGGCCACCAGGTCCAGCGGCTGGTGCGAGGCCGCGCGGATGCCACGCGGCACGAGGTGGCGTGGGCGCCGGACAAGGGCCAGGTGGACACCGACGCGCTGGAGGGCGTGGACGCGGTGGTGCACCTGGCGGGCGCCAATGTCGCCGGCAAGCGCTGGTCCCCCGCGTACAAGGACGCCATCCTCAAGAGCCGCTCCGAGGGCACGCTCACGCTGGCCGAGGCGCTGGCGAAGATGAAGAAGAAGCCCCGCGTGCTGGTGTGCGCGGCCGGCAGCGGTATCTACGGCGACCGGGGTGACGAGCCGCTCACCGAGGAGAGCGCGCCGGGAACGGGCTTCCTCGCGGACGTGTGCCGCGTGTGGGAGGCCGCCACCGCGCCCGCCGAGGCCGCGGGCATCCGCGTGGTGCACCTGCGCATCGGCCCGGTGCTGGACGCGCGCGACGGCGCGCTGGCGAAGATGCTGCCCGCGTTCCTCGCGGGCGGCGGTGGGCCCATCGGCTCGGGGCGCCAGTGGATGGGCTGGGTGTCGATGGAGGACATCCTCGGGCTCATCCACTTCAGCCTCTTCACCCAGGCGGCCCGGGGGCCCATCAACGCCGTGGCGCCAGGCGCGGTGCGGCAGGCGGACTTCGCCCGGACGCTCGGCCGGGTGCTGCGGCGGCCCGCCTTCCTGCCCATGCCCGCGGCCGTCATCAGGACGCTCTTCGGACAGATGGGGCAGGAGGCCCTGCTGTCGGGTGCCCGGGTGCTCCCCAACGCCGCCGAGCGGCTCGGCTATGCGTTCCTCTTCCCGGAGCTGGAGGGGGCGCTGCGCTTCACGCTCGGCCGCACCACGGCGGGCCCGGAGTTCCGCCATGGCTGAGCGGTTCGAGGCTTGACAATCCCCCCTGGGGGGACTGATGGAATGGCCCCCTATGATTCAGGTCGAAGGGCTGACCAAGTACTACGGTGAGCACGCGGCCATCCGGGACCTGGCCTTCACCATCGGTCAGGGAGAGGTCATCGGCTTCCTCGGCCTCAATGGCGCGGGCAAGTCGACGACGCTGAAGGTCCTGGGGTGCGTGCTGTTGCCAACCGCCGGCCGCGTCGTCATCGACGGCCATGACGTGGTGAGCAACGCCCACGAGGTGCGCCAGCGCATCGGCTACCTCCCGGACGTGCCGCCGCTCTACGAGGAGATGACGGTGGGCGAGTACCTGGCCTACGTCGCGCAGCTGCGCGGCGTGACGGCCAGGGACACCCCCGCGCGCGTGGGCGAGGCCGAGGAGAAGACGGGCCTTCGCGAGGTGGACGGCGAGCTCATCTCCACGCTCAGCCACGGCTACCGTCAGCGCGTGGGCGTGGCGCAGGCGCTGGTGCACAAGCCCGCGCTGCTCATCCTCGACGAGCCGACGAGCGGCCTGGACCCCCGGCAAATCGTCGAGATGCGCGACGTCATCCGCGGCCTCAAGGGCACGCACACGGTGCTGGTCTCCAGCCACATCCTCCCGGAGATCTCCCAGACGTGTGACCGGCTGCTCATCATCCACAAGGGCACGCTGGTGGCGCAGGGGACGGAGGAGGAGCTGGGCCGGAAGATGGGCGGCGGAGGCTCCGTCGAGGTGGAGGTGCGGGGCGACTCCGCGCGCGCCGTCGAGGTGCTGCGGCCCTTCGGCGAGGTGGAGGTGGGCAGCGCCCGCGACGGGCTGGTGGCGCTGACGCTGCGCGCGTCGCCGGACGTGCGGCCGCGCGTGGCGCAGGCGGTGGTGGGCGCGGGGCTGGAGCTGCTGCGACTGGACGTGGGCGCCGGACACCTGGAGTCCATCTTCCTCAAGCTGACGCATGGTCAGGAGGTGCGCGCGTGAAGGCGCTGCTCATCGCCCGCCGCGAGCTGTCCGGCTATCTGCGCACGCTCAGCGGCTACGTGGTCATCGCGGTCATCCTCGCGTTGAACGGCCTGTTCTTCAACGCGTACGCCCTGGGCGGCGCGAGCAAGCGCTCCGCCGAGGTGCTCTCGCAGTTCTTCTATTACTCGAGCGGCTTCACCATCGTCGCCTCGGTGTTCATCTCCATGCGCCTGCTCGCCGAGGAGCGACAGACGGGCACGCTGCCCCTGCTGTACTCCTCGCCGCTGCGCGACAGGGACATCGTGCTGGGCAAGTTCCTGGCGGGCTTCGCGTTCCTGGCGCTGTACGTGCTGTGCACGCTGTACATGCCGGTGCTGGTGCTGGTGAACGGCAAGGTGTCCTGGGGCCACGTGGGCGCCGGCTACCTGGGGCTGTTGCTGCTGGGCAGCGCGTCCCTGGCGGTGGGCACGTTCGGCTCGGCGCTGGCGAAGAACCAGCTGCTCGCGGCGATTACCTCCGCGGTGATGCTGGTGGCGCTCATCCTCTGCTGGTTGCTCGCGCGAATCACCGAGCAGCCGCTGGCGGACGTGTTCAGCGCGATGTCGCTGTGGAACCAGCACTTCCCGCCGTTCCAATCGGGGCTCGTGCACGTGCGTGACGTCGTCTACTACCTGGTGGTCACCTACGTGGCGCTGTTCGCGGCCACGCGGGTGCTCGAGGCGCGGAGGTGGCGATGAGCGCGCGCACTTCGGGGAGCGGGCTCATGGCGACGCTGGCCTTCGTGGCGGGCCTGCTGGCCGTCTTCATCGGCGAGCGCATCCTGGGCGTGGGGACGGGCCGCGGGCTCTTCTCCGGGCTCGGCGTGGCGCTGGCGGTGGGCGCGACGGCGTGGCGGTTCGTGGGCTCGCGCGGCGCGGGCCTCGACCGTCGCCGCGTGGATGGCTGGGTGCTGGGCCTGTACGGGCTGGGGCTTCTGGCGCTGGGGCTCTACTTCCTCCAGTCCGACCTGGGCCTGTCCCTGTTCGACGCGCCCCTGTCGCAGAAGGCGCCGAAGCTGGCGGTGATGCTGGCGGCGCTGTTCCCCGCGCTGCTCGCGTGCTGCCTGGTGCCGCTGGCGCTGGTGGAGGTCGCGACGCAGGCCATGGCGCGCGCGCCGGTGATGGAGACGGGCCGGGCCCGCAGCGCGCTGTACTCGGGGCTGGGGCTGTCCTTCGTGCTCGTGTTCGCGTTCGCCACCATGTACGTCGTCACGCAGGCCAATACGACCTGGGACCTGTCGTACTTCCGCACGGCGAAGCCCGGCGACTCCACGCGCAAGGTGGTGCGCGGGCTCAACGAGCCGCTCCAGGTCATGCTCTTCTTCCCGCCCGCGAACGAGGTGGGCGAGGCGGTGGGGCAGTACTTCCGCGACCTGTCGGTGGAGAGCCCGGGGCTGCTCAGCGTGGAGCGGCTGGACCAGGCGGTGGAGCCCGCGCGCGCGAAGACGCTCGGCGTGCACAACAACGGCACCATCGTCCTGGCGCGCGGTGAGCGCAAGGAGCCCTTCACGGTGGGCCTGGAGCTGGACCGCGCGCGGGGACAGTTGCAGCGGCTGGACCAGGAGGTGCAGCGGCGCCTCTTGACGGTGGCCAGGCCCCGCCGCGTCGTCTACTTCACCGCGGGCCACGGCGAGCGCGCGGAGACGCGGCCGGTGCCCGGGGAGATGCCGAAGCCGTCCGTCGCGCAGCTCAAGGAATTGCTGCGCGCGCAGAACGTGGACGTGCGTCCGCTGGGCGTCGCGGAGGGCCTGGGCCGCGAGGTGCCTGGGGACGCGGCGGCGCTGGTGGTGATGGGCGCCACGCGCGACTTCCTCCCCGAGGAGCTCACCGCGGTGCGCGAGTACCTGTCTCGCGGCGGTCGGTTGTGGATGGCGCTGGAGCCGGAGGGCCCCAGCTTCGAGGCGCTGCTCGCGCCCATGGGGCTGAAGTACCTCGGCACGCCGCTGGCGAACGACCAGGTGTACTTCCGCACCGCCCGTCAGCAGAGTGACCGCGGCAACCTGGGCACGGCGAGCTTCAGCTCGCACCCGTCCGTCACGTCGCTGTCCGCGATGGCGGGCCAGTCTCCCGTGGCCTTCCTGGGCGCGGGCGCGCTGGACCAGATTCAACCGCTGCCCAACGGCGTCATGCATGACATCTCCGTGCGCGCGCACGGGGCCACCTTCGCGGACGCCAACGGCAACTTCAGCCCGGACCCGGGCGAGATGCGCCGCACCTGGCCGCTGGTGGTGGCGGTGGAGGAGCCCGCCGCCAAGGGCAAGGAGCCGATGCGCGCGGTGGTGATGGCGGACGCGGACGTGGTGAGCGACGTGGTGCTGCCCAACATGGGCAACGCATACCTCGCGGTGGACACCCTGCGGTGGCTGACGGGCGAAGAGGCCGTCGCCGGCGCGGTGTCTTCGGAGGAGGACGTGCCCATCCAGCACACCCGCGAGCACGACGTGGCGTGGTTCTACGCCACCGTGTTCCTGGCGCCGGCGTTGGTGCTGGCCGTGGGCTTCGTGACGACGCGGCGGCGGGGCCGCCGTGCTCCGCGCGCCAGCGTGGCGGCGGGAGGTGAGCGATGAAGGCCCGGGACCTGGCCCTGCAGGGCGCCCTCGCGGTGGTGGCGCTGGTGGCCGCCTACCTGGTGTGGCAGCGCGCTCCGGCGGGCGCCCCTGGTGACGTGACGGTGGTGGAGCTGCCGGCGCGGGCGTTGGACAAGGTGCGCTACGAGGACGAGGCGCGCTACGTGGAGCTGTACCGCGACGCGCGGGACCGTGACGTGCTCTGGGTCCGCCTGGGCTTCAAGCCCGCGAAGCCGCTGCCCCCGGTCGAGGGGGGCGCCGACGCGTCCGCCGATGGTGGCTCAGCCGCGGATGGCGGCGCCGGCGCGGCGCTGGCACAGGGTGCGGCCGACGCGGGGACGCAGCCCTCGGCGCAGCCGCCTCCGCCTCCTCGCGACATGCGGGCCAACGAGGTCGCCCAGAAGCTGTATCCGCGCTTCGCTCCGCTGCGCGCCACGCGCTCGTTGGGCGTGCTCGACGAGAAGAAGCTGGCGGAGGTGGGGCTGACGGGCTCGCAGCGCAAGCTGACGCTGACGTTGGGTGGCAGGACGGAGTCGTTCACGCTCGCGTCGATGACGGGCGGGTGGGGGACGCCGTACCTTCGCCGTGACTCGGACGGACAGGTGTTCCTGCTCGGCTCCGCGTTGCTGCCGGACCTGGAGAACGCGACGACGCGCCTGGTCGACCGGCGGCTGCATGTCTTCGACCTGGGCGAGTTCGACTCGGTGGTCATCTCGTCGGGCGGCTCGTCGCGCGCGTTCGTGGCGAGCGGCAAGGCGCCCAACCCGGTGACGCTGGCGCCGGAGGAGTCGCCGGACAAGCCGGACGAGTTCACCCGCAACTGGCATGACCGCGTGTGGCGGCTGGTGCCGTTGGACCTGCTGGGCCGCGACGAGCAGCCTCCGGGGGGCGAGCCGAAGGAGTCCTTCCGCGTGGAGTACCGGCGCGGTGGCAAGCCGGTGGGCGAGCTGACGGTGGCGCGCGCGACGGATGGCTTCTACGCGCGCACCGAGCACACGCCAGGGTGGGTCCGGCTGCACGCGGGCGTGGACCCGCTGGCCGCCGAGGCCGCGCGGGTGACGACGCCGGTGTCTTCAGCCGGCGGTCCGTGACACCCGGGGCTCCGGGGCGTCGGCGCGGCCCAGTCGCACGTCGACGAAGCTGTACGGCGCCCAGGGGCCGGTGAAGCGGAAGGTGTAGAGGTCCGAGCGCGCCGCGAGCATCCGGACCTTCGCCTCGAAGGCGGGGCCGTCGCGCCGGGCGACGAGGAAGGCCGCGTTGAGCAGCATGCGCTCGCCCACGGGCGCGTCGGTGCGAGACGCCGCCGCCAGCGGGCGCAGGCCCTCCAGCATGGCCGCCATGTCCAGCGCGGCGCGCAGCTCCACCGCGCGCCCCAGTCGCTGCTCGTGCTCGGCCTCCGACTCGTCCCCGCGCCGACGCAGCGCCTCGTCCTCCAGCTCCATGCGTCGGTTCAGGTGCTCGCGGTGGTAGAGGACCTTGAGCCCCAGCTCCACCTTGCCCTCCAGCGCGGTGAGCACGGAGGTGAGCGCCTCCTGCGTGGAGCGCAGCATGGCGCGCACGTCGGCCTCCGAGCCCAGCACGGTGCCGAAGGCCACGGGCAGCAGCGTGTGCTCGCGCAGCACCACCTCGGCGGCGCGCTGGTGCGCCAGCAGATGGGCCCGCGTCGGGTCCACCCTGCGCGAAGGCGTGGAGGACACCAGCGCGGCCAGCCCCCCCTCGCGAATGGCGCGCACGTGGCAGGGCGGCATGCCCAGGCCGACGGGACCGAAGTCCAGCGGGCCGTCGGCGCGCACCACGCCGTAGAGATACTGGGGCCCCGCGAGCTCCTCGGCCGTGGGCGCGTCCGGTTGGGGGCGAGCGCTCCTGCCCTGGTGTTCGGCCGGCACCTCCCGGGTGCTTGGGGCTGCGGACCGCATGGGGCGAGGGCTGTCGCCGCCCCGCGCGGGAGCGGCCTCACTCAGGATGACGGCCCCCCCGGTGCTCTCGAGCAGCGCTACGTCCCGTGAACCGTCGGGTGTCACACCGACGATGTGGCTCTCGGGCATCACCTGCGGCGGGACGTCGGGCGTCAGCGTGTCCGAGCTGGTGTGGGCAGTCTTGCTCCCGCGAGCGAGCGCTGCCTCCCCCAAGGCCGTACTGTCATCCGCGCCGCGACTCGCGGGTGTCAGCCTCCGTGTGGACGCAGCCTTGCTCCCGTGTGAGGGCACCATCTCCGGAGAGACATCGGACGTGGGCGTCACCTCTCGCGCGACAGCGGCCTTGCTCCCACGGGACAGCGTCGCCGCTCGCGGCTCGGACCGCTCCGCCTTGCCGCCACGCGCGGGCGTGTCGGGGGTATCGGCGGTGCGCGGAGGCGCGGCTCGGGCGGTGGACGCACCCGGGCGCTTCGCCTCGGCGGTGGGCGCCGCGCGTCGGACGCGGGAGGGCTTGGGCGAGGTGGCGCCTCGTCGGGAAGAGGCCTTGCTGGGAGGACGGGGGGAGCGGGACACGGCACGCCTCAGCGAATCGCGGCGCCTCCGCGCCGGGCGAGGATGGTCCGCACCTCCGCCACGAGCTCGTCGGGCAGGCACGGCTTGGTGACGAAGGAGTCGCACCCCGCGCCCTTCGCTTCATCGGACTGGCCCGTCATCGCATGCCCCGTGAGCGCGACCACGGGGATGGTGCGCGTGCGCGCGTCGTTCTTCAGCCGCCGCGTCGCCTCCCACCCATCGATGATGGGCAACGACAAATCCATCAGGATGATGTCCGGCGTGAGCGCGAAGGCCTGGTCCAGCGCCTCCTGCCCGTTCCTCGCCTGCGCCACGCGGAACCCGGAGAACTCCAGGTACTCCGCGTACATCTCACGCGCGTCATCGTAGTCGTCCACGACGAGCACGAGCGGCTTGAGATTCGGGGAGGGATTCGTCATGTCCGCCTCGGGCGTCGTGGGAAGTGCAGCGTGAAGGCCGACCCCTGCCCCTGGGTGCTCTGGAGGGTGACGCGCCCCCCCAGCATGTCGGCCAGACGTCTGCAGATGGACAACCCCAGGCCCGTGCCTCCATAGGCGCGGGTGGGCGAGCTGTCCACCTGTTGGAAGTCCTCGAAGATCTTCTCCTGGTCCGCCGGGGCGATGCCAATCCCCGTGTCCTCCACGCAGATGGTGAGCATGGAAGATGACGGCTGGTACTCCGCCACCACCTTCACCGTGCCCTCATGCGTGAACTTCAGGGCATTGGACAGCAGGTTGAGCACCACCTGCTTCACCTTCTGACGGTCGCTGTGCACCGGCGGCAGCCGCGCGCCCAGGTGCGTCGTCACCGTCAGCTTGCTGCGCGCGATGATGGGGTCCATCTCCGCCATCACCTCCTGGAGCAGCTCCGGGATGACGAAGTCCGACAGGTGCAGCGGCATGCGCCCCGCCTCGATGCGGGTGATGTCCAGGATTTCGTTGATGACCTCCAGCAGGTGCCGGCCATTGGAGTCGATGCGCGTGAGGTTGCGCTTCTGCGGCGCGGTCAGCTCACCGGACACGCCCTGCAGCAGCATGTTCGTGTAGCCGAGGATGGCGTTGAGCGGCGTCCTGAACTCGTGGGACATGTTGGCCAGGAACTGGGACTTGGCCGCGCTGGCCTGCTCCAACTGGATGGCCTGACGGCGCAGCTTCTCGTTCTGCTCCGCCAGCTCCGCGGTGGCCACCTGCACGCGTGCCTCCAGCAGCGTGGAGACCTCCTTGAGCCGCTCGAGCAGCCGCGCCTTCTCCAGCGCCTCGCCCCGGTCCTGGAAGAGCGTGACGATGCCCGTCAGCTCCCCGCCTTCGCCCAGCACCTTGCTCGCCACCGCCTCCACCGGCAGGGTGGCGCCGCTCGTCGGGTCCACCAGGCTCAGGTGCCCGCGCCAGCGGGGACTGCCGCCCGTGTCCAGCACGTTGGCGAGGAACGAGACGAACGTGGCGTGGTTGGAGCGCACGCGGCGCTGCGCGGCGCGGCCTCCCTCGGGCGGCAGCGAGAAGAGCCGCTCGGCCGGCTCGTTCATCATCACCGTGACGCCGGACGGGTCCGACAGGATGATGGGGTCCGCCACGGAGTCCAGCACCCGGTCCAGCCGGTGGCGCTCGCTGCGCGCCTCGCGCTCGGTGGCGCGAAGGCGCCGGTAGCTCTCACCCAACGCCTGCGTCGCGCGGCCCAGGTCCGTCACGTTGCGCAGCACGCTGACCATGGCCGCGCGGCCGTCCGGCTCGTACACCCGCGTGCTGACCAGCTCGAAGAGCAGGTCCAGCCCCTCCACGGGGTCCACCAGCGGCACCTCGCGCCAGCTCACCCCGGGCTGGCCGCCGCTGGCGCTGCTCGCCACCGCGGCGGAGAACACGCGCTGGTTGAGGTGCACGGCGCGGCGGCGGCCGTGGCTCGCGTCGGGGCCCGCCATCAGCAGCGCCTCCGCGCGCGCGTTGGCCAGGCGCGCTCGTCCCTCCAGGTCCGTCAGCAGCACCGGGTCCGTCACCGCGTCGATGATGCGGCGGAACAGCTCCGAGCCCCCCGCGGCGAGCGGCCCGGACGTGGCCTGGCGCGCGAGGAAGGGCCCCGCATGCCCGGCGACCCAGGCGACCTCGGCGGGCAGCTCGGGGGTGGTCGCCCAGACCAGCAGCAGGCCCACGGGGGATGCGCCCGCGCGTCCCAGCGGCACGGCGAACAGGCCCTGCGCGCCAGGGGAGGGCAGGGGCGCGCGCTCCTTCGGGAAGAAGCGCGGCACGGCCTGGGTGAGCACGTCCGCCAGCGGGTGCGTGGGGTCGGCGTCGGACCACGCAGCGAGCGCCGCCTGCTGGGCCTCGGAGAGCCCCTGCGCGGCCAGGCAGGTCATCCGGGCTCCGGGCTCCTCGCGTGCCACGCAGGCCGCGGCGAGCGCCTGGGCATGCGCGGGCAGCCACTCCACCACGGCCCGGGCGCACCCTCTCGCGGATTCGCAGGCGAGCAACTGCTCGGCCAGGGCGAGGCGCGCGTCGACGGAGGCGGCGGGGGCCGGGGCGAGCGGGGCGTACGAGACCAATGCGTCAGGCTCCAGGAGGAAGTCGAGGTGTGTCGTCAGCGGGAGGGGTGTCTTCGACGCGAAGCTCCAGGGAGGTCACCACGACGGGCGCGCTGGGCTCGGGGGCGTCCGGTGGGACGGTGCCGTCCCAGCGCAGGCCGCGGTCCAGGACCCGGTCCATCACATCGACGAGGCTGGTGCTCCCAGCCAATCTTTCCACCGGCATCCTTCGTGGCTCCCTGGGTACGAGGCAGGGGTCGGGGGGCCGTCCCTGCCCTCTTATGTATCGCGGGCCGCTCCACCACCCCAGGACCGCTTGGAATCCCGCGTGACTTGCCAACACCCGGCGGCCCGCTCTGTTTGCCCGTTCACATCCCGGGTGGCCCGACGCCGAGCAGGCGGGCAGGCATGAGCGCCGACCGCGTCGGGTTATCGCACCTGAGGCGCATCCCTAGTCTTGGGACATGGATGAGACGCGGACGCATCGCTCGCTCTGGACGCTGACCACGCCCACGCGAGACTTCCCCACGCTGCCCGGGGACCTGACGGTGGACGTGGCCGTCATCGGCGGGGGGATGGCGGGCCTCACCACGGCGTGGCTGCTCAAGTGCGCCGGCAAGCGGGTGGCGGTGCTGGAGATGAACCGCATCCTGTCCGGGCAGACGGGGCAGACGACGGCGCACCTCACGGAGCTGCTCGACACGCCCTACGCCACGCTGCGACGCGACTTCGGGGAGAAGGGCGCCCGACTGGCGGCGTCTTCCAGCCGCGCCGCGATTGAACAGATTGCGTCGCTGGTGGAGGAGCTGCGCCTGGACTGCGACTTCCAGCGCGTGCCCATGTTCCAGTACGCCGAGACGGCGCGCGAGCTCCAGTCGCTGGAGGACGAGGTGTCCGCCGCGCGCGACGCGGGGCTGCTCGCCACGCTCACGCAGCGCGTGCCGCTGCCCTTCGCGGTGAAGGGCGCGCTGCGCGTGGAGGACCAGGCCCTGTTCCATCCGCGCAAGTACCTGCTCGGGCTGGCGGACCGCATCCCCGGCGAGGGCTGTCACCTGTTCGAGAACACGCGGGTGCTGGAGGTGCGGGACGGCAAGCCCTGCCGCGTCGTCACGGACCGGGGCGTCGTCACCGCCACCGACGTGGTGGAGGCGACCACGACGCCGCTCAACCGCGTCTTCATGCACACCAAGCTCTTCCCGTACCGCACCTACGCGGTGGCCGGTCCGCTGGACGGAGTGTTGGAGCCCGCGCAGTACTACGACTGCAAGGAGCCCTATCACTACATCCGCACGCAGCCGGTGGACGGGCGCACCTACGTCATCGTCGGCGGCGAGGACCACAAGGTGGGCGCCGAGGAGGACACGGCGCGCTGCTACGAGGCGCTGGAGGCGTTCGCGCGCGAGCGCTTCCCGGTGGAGTCCATCACCCACCGCTGGTCCGGTCAGGTCATCGAGCCGGCCGACGGGCTGGCCTACATCGGCCGCGACAGCGCCCGCAAGCACGTCTACGTGGCCACGGGCTTCTCCGGCACGGGGATGACGTTCGGCACGCTGGCGGGGATGCTCCTCACCGACCTCATCCTCGGGCGGGAGAACCCCTTCGCCGCGCTGTACGACGCCACGCGCGTCAAGCCGATGGCGGGCGTGAAGGACTTCATCCAGGAGAACGCCGAGGTGGCCTTCCGCTTCGTCGCGGACCGGCTGGCGAAGCCCGACGGCAAGCACCTGTCCGAGGTGGCCCCCGGCGAGGCCAAGGTCCTGGAGGTGGACGGACAGAAGGTGGCCGTCTACCGCGAGCAGGACGGCACCTCGCACGCCGTCTCGCCGGTGTGCACGCACCTGGGCTGCCATGTGCATTGGAACGGCGCGGAGCGCTCGTGGGACTGCCCCTGTCACGGCGCGCGCTTCAGCCCCACGGGCAAGGTGCTCAACGGGCCCGCGGTGAAGGACCTGCCCTCCCGCAAGCTGCCCACCTGACGCCCGCCACCCGCGCGTCTCCCGAAGTCAGACGAGCCTTGAACCCCGCCGACATGGAGACCTGACATGAACGCGATTGAGTTGCTGAAGCAGCAGCATGACGAGGTGAAGAAGCTCTTCGCGCAGTACGGCAAGCTGCCGGACCACGCGGACGTGCGCAGGGGCGAGCTGTTCAAGATGATCGCCGACCGGCTTGCCGCGCACGCCACCATCGAGGAGCTGTACTTCTATCCGGCCACCAGGTCGGAGCGGACCGAGGACGAGCTGCGCGAGGCGGTGGAGGAGCACCTGTCCGCCAAGCGCATCATCGCGGACCTCCTGGAGATGGAGCCGGATGACGAGGAGTTCGACCCGAAGATGAAGGTGCTCCAGGAGCAGATCGAACACCACGTCGAGGAGGAGGAGGGCGAGCTCTTCAAGAAGGTCCGCAAGCTCCTGTCCAAGGAGCAGCTCGAGGACCTGGGCATCCTGATGGAGCAGCAGTTCGAGGAGCTGATGGAGGACGAGCCCCGCAACAACGTCCCCGCCGAGACGGACCACGCGGCGCCGCTGTAGGCCGCAAGATTCGGGTTGCGCGGAGCGGCCGGAGCGGCAGCATGGGGTTTCTCCATGCCCCGCCCCACCTCCTCCGCTCCGCGCCTGCCCGAAGCCTTCACCCCGAGCGCCCGCCGTGCCCTCGCGCGCGCCGACCCGACGCTGGGCGCCCTGATGAAGCGCGTGGGCGCCTTCCGCATGGAGCTGAGCCCGCTGCACTGCCCGTTCGCGGCGCTGGCGCGCTCCATCGTCTTCCAGCAACTGCACGGCAAGGCCGCGGCGACCATCTTCGAGCGCGTCAGCGCTCAGGTGGGCACGGGCCGTGACTTCACTCCGGAGGCCCTGCTCGCGACGCCGGAGAAGGCGCTGCGCGAGGCGGGGCTGTCCGCCAACAAGATGGCCGCGCTCCAGGACCTGGCGCGCAAGACGCTGGATGGCACGGTGCCGCCGCTCGCCCGGGTGCGCCGGATGAGCGACGAGGCCCTCATCGAGCACTTCACCCAGGTGCGGGGCATCGGCCAGTGGACGGTGGAGATGCTGCTGATGTTCCGGCTCGGCCGCCCGGACGTGCTGCCGGTGGACGACTTCGGCGTGCGCAAGGGCTTCATGCTCGCGTACGGCCTGGAGGAGATGCCCAGGCCGAAGGCGCTCCTGGAATACGGCGAGCGCTGGCGGCCCTGGCGCTCGGTGGCGAGCTGGTACATGTGGCGCGCCACGGAGCTGAGCTGGGAGCCGTCCGAGGGCTGAGCGGCGCCCCTCGCGCCTCATGGCGAGTGGGCGAGCGGGGGCTCGTCGATGACGCGCCTTGCCGCACGGCGCTGGCGTCCTCACCCGTAGATGAAACGGGAGAGACGCCCTCATGCGAGCATTGACCTACCAGGGACCCTTCAGGGTCCGAGTGGAGAACAAGACGGACCCCCGGCTGGAGCACCCCCAAGACGTCATCCTGCGGGTGACCAAGACGGCCATCTGTGGCTCGGACCTGCACCTGCTGCACGGGCTGGTCCCGGACACGCGGGTGGGCCACACCTTCGGGCACGAGTTCACCGGCGTGGTGGAGGAGACGGGCACGGAGGTCTCCCAGCTGCGCAAGGGCGACCGCGTGGTGGTGCCCTTCAACATCTCGTGCGGCGGCTGTTTCTATTGTGAGCGGGGGCTCACGGCGCTGTGTGAGAACAGCAACCCCTCCAGCGACGTGGCGTGCGGCGTGTATGGCTATTCGCATACGACGGGCGGCTACGACGGTGGCCAGGCCGAGTACGTGCGCGTGCCGTACGCGGACGTGGGGCCCCTGAAGATTCCGGACGACATGGAGGACGAGGAGGTGCTGTTCCTCGGTGACATCCTGCCGACGGGCTACATGGGCGCGGAGATGGGCGAAATCAAGGGCGGCGAGACGGTGGTCGTCTTCGGCGCGGGCCCGGTGGGGTTGTTCGCCATGCGCTCGGCGTGGCTGATGGGCGCGGGCCGCGTGGTGGCGGTGGACTGCGTGCAGTACCGGCTCGACTTCGCGGAGCGGTTCGCGAAGGTGGAGACGGTGAACTTCGAGGAGGTGGGGGACGTCGTCGCCTACCTCAAGGAGATGTTCGAGGGCCGCGGCCCGGACGTGTGCATCGACGCGGTGGGCATGGAGGCCGAGGGCTCCACGTCGCATCGGGTGATGGGATTGGGACTGAAGCTGGAGGCGGGGGCTCCCACGGTGCTGTCGTGGTGCATCGATGCCGTGCGCAAGGGCGGCAATGTCTCCATCGTCGGTGTGTATGGCCCGCCGTGGAACGTGATGCCGATCGGCACCGCGATGAACAAGGGGCTCACGCTGCGGATGAACCAGTGCAACGTGCGCCGCTACATGCCGCACCTCTTGAAGCACATCCGCGAGGGGCGCATCGACGCGAAGGCCATCATCACCCACCGGTTCGGGCTGGAGGATGCGCCGGAGGCCTACCACCTGTTCGCCCAGAAGCGTGACGGCTGCGTCAAGTGCGTCCTCACGCCGGGCCATGCGTGACCGAAAGGAGCCAAGCCATGCCGGATAGACCTGTACCTGGCGCCGCCGCGGACCTGGAGTTCTCCAGCCGCCCCGGCGTCCCGATGGAGACCCTGCCGCATCCCTTGCCGGGAGCTCGGATGCCCATCCGGTTCCAGCACTCGCCGGTGCGTGTGTTCAAGCACCCGGGCCGCGCGCAGCTGCCGCCGGTGTATGGAACGGCGCAGCCGCCGAAGGGGCTGAGCGGCCTGTTGCGCCGCGTGGCCTATGGCGTCCCGGACCACAAGGCCCGCCACTGGATGGTGTTGTTGCTGGCGGACCGGGTGGATGTCTGGGAGCACCGTCTGGCGCGGGTGCTGCCGTGGGCGCTGCCCACCGCGGGGGTGCTGGCGCTCACCCACACCGTGTGGCGCAAGTGGGCGCGCGCGTGAGGTGAGGTGGGGCCCGGTGTGGCGACGGGGTGGGGGAGACCCGGCGCCATGGGGAGGCGACATCCAGGCCTGTTCTCTGTGAGGATTCCCGGGAATGCCTCCCTCGAAGCCGCCACCTCGACGTCCCGCCGCGAAACCCTCGGGGGCGAAGCCCCCTGCGGAGGCCGCGAAGAAGACCGCGCGGAAGGCCGAGGCGGGTGGGGCCGCGACGCCGGGCGTGGCGACCCAGCGAGGACAGGCGAAGTCCGTTGCGAAGACGGCGAAGGCCGCGAAGACGGCGCCGAATGCCTCGGGTCAGAAGACTGTCGCGAAGGCTGGTGTGGCTTCTTCCGAGGGGAAGTCGGTCGCGAAGACGGCGGGGGCGAAGGCCGCCGTGACGCCCGCGGAAGGGAGGGGCGTCAAGAAGACAGCGATTGCCGGAGCGCAGGTCGCTGAGACGCTTGTGGCGCCTTCCGGGGCTGGGAAGGTCGCCACGCAGACTGCGAAGGCCGTCGCAGCGCCCGTCTTGGTCCCTTCCAAGGGGAAGGCCGCCACGAAGACGGCGGAGCCCGGGGGGCTGTTGTCGGAGGAGGCCGCCATGAAGGGGGCGCCGCGGCTCGTCGCGGCGCCTCCAGACGAGAACGTCGCTGAGAAGACGACGGATGCGGTGAAGGTTGTCCCGCGACTCGTCATGGTGTCCGCGGAAGAGGGCGCCGGCGCGACGGCGGATGGGGCGAAGGCGGGGGGCTCGCGGCGCACGGCGGAGTCTTCGGAAGAGCGCGGCGACGCAGACAACGTGCTACCTGCCTCGGGCGAGAAGACAGAGGCCGCGCATGACGTGCGTGACCTGGCGAGAGCCCTCGAAGTCGACGCCACCCGCGAGGAGGAGGTCCCCGCGCCTCGCGTCTCCGCGCATCCGCATGAGCGGCCCCCGCTGCCCGTCGGAGCGCTCGATGCGGACGTGCTCCCCATCGCGGCGCTCGACCCCCTCGAGGGCGCGTTCACGGGCGCGCCGCTGCTCCTCCACGCGAGCCCCGAGCCGATTCGGACCTCCGGAGTCCTCGGCACGACGATGGGGCGCATCGTGCCCGGCAAGAGCGAGGGCGGCTTCACGTTCGCCGGCCAGGCCCGACTGTTCCTTCGCGCCATCAATCGCGTCGGCGAGACCTTCGCGCGAGCTGAACAGGGACAGGTGACGCAGACCCTGCCCCCGACGGGCACGCAGCGCTGCTCCATCGTGCTGCGAAACACCTCGGGCCGCCCAATCCACCTGCGGCTCGCGGGCGTCGTCTTCTCCAAGTACCTCACGCCCCAGTTCCCCGCGAACGTGCGCGGCGAGCCCTTCAATCCAGATGCGCAGGACGCGCTCGCCGAGGACCTCACCGGACTCGTCGACTCGGCGTCAGGAAAGGTCCCCGACCCGGAGGGGCTCTTCTTCCGTGGTCCTCACGCCGTGCTCGCCTCGGGCTTCCTCGATGCGCGCGTCGACCCGCGCCCCCAGGATGCGCGCGAAGCCGAGCCGCTGCTCCGTGAGGACCTCGACCTGGCTCACCTCGACGACGTGCGTCTGGGCACACGCGGACGCATCGAGGCCGCCCTCACCGTGCAGCCCGGTGACGCCGTGCTCGTCCTCGCCGCGCGCCATGAGAAGGGCGGCACGCTCCAGGCGCTCCTGGACTTCACGGCCGTGGATGCGAAGGGACAGCTCGACGTGGGCGCGAGGTTCCGGCTGGCCACCGTGTCCAGCCCGCTGCCCCTCACTCCGGACGAGCTCGCCGCCATCTCCCGTGGAGAGCACCCCATGGCCAGCGCGGGAACGGACGCGCCCGAGACGAGCGCCCCAGCGTTTCCTCCTCATCAAGGTGTGCTCGAGGCCGGCAGTGTCTTCGTCGGCGGTCGCACGGTGCGCCTGTCCGCGGGCCAGCGCGCCGGAGACCTCGTCATGTCCATGCCCGGCAGACACGGTGGTGTCTGGCCCGATGCCGCGCCCCTGACGCCGACCGCGCGCGAGCCCGAGCCGAGAACACCCCGGACCCACGAGGGAGCCCGAGGCGTCTCGTACGCGCTGACGTACACCCTGGAGAACACCGACGCCGAGCCGCGCGAGGTGGAGCTGCTGCTCACCTCCCCGCGCCGTCATCCCTCGGAACAGTTCTTCCCGCAGGCCGGCGTGCTCACCCTCGCCATGAAGGTCGACGGTGAGCGTCTGGACGTTCGCGTCAACCAGCGGGGCGAGGGCCGGGTGCTCGCGTGCTTCGAGCTGCCGCCCGAGGGCCGGCGTGAAGTCCGGCTCGAGTGGACCCACGCGGGAGGCACCTTTCCTCCCGCGGGCCTCGAGTGGCGCATGCGCGCCCGCTGAGGACTAGTCGGACCAGGTCGTCACGCGCACCATGCGCACGAAGTTGCGCTCCGTGCTCACCGCGGCGATGAAGAAGCCGCCCGCGTCGCCGGGGCCGCCACCGCCGCAGTACGTCTGGCAGGACCAGCCCGTGGTGTAGAGCCGGTTGCTGTTGCGGGAGACCTGGGTGATGAACGCCAGCGCGCCGTCCACCTCATCGGAGTTGGGCGTGCCGTTGATGACCTGCCCCTTCAGCATGGCGAGCAGCTCCTGGACATTGATGGGCTTGAAGTACGACACGCCCTGGAGCCCCCAGGCCGCGCCCGCCTTGTAGGTGAGCGTCCGCTGGTTGGCGACGCCCATCCCGGCGGGGATGTTGCCCTCCTTGATGTCCGTGGAGGTGGTGAGGGGCCCGGTGGCGCCGAAGTAGTCGGCCGGCGTCTGCGGGAGGACGTCGAGCCACAGCGGCGAGTACCAGGTCAGGCCGTCATTCAGCTCGTGGGTGTCGATGAGGTACTTCATCGCGGTGGCCGTCACGCCCTGCTTGAACGTCAGGTCGGCGATGCGGTCGGCCAGGTACGCACGCTCGACGGCGTCGACCTTGCTGTCGTCGTGGAGGAACCGGTCGACGGCGCCGCGCATCTCGGAGCGGATGACGGTGGTGCCACCCGGGCTCGTGGCGAGGCGGGCGGCGGCGATGTCGGCCGCGAACGCGGGAATCGTCGTGGTGCTGTCAGCGAGGGCAGGGGTGGCGGCCAGGACGACACCACCCAACAGGGACTTCATCGAAGAAGAGAGCATGCGTTGCACCTCTCGTGAGCGAGCGCGCCCACGATGAATGGGGGACAGCGCGTACGCACTTAGCACCAATGCCGATCAGTTAAGGGGGAGAAGGATCATACTGCCGCGACCGCGTTCAAGGAGGAGGTCGCGTGGGAAGAGGTCCATTCGGGTACTTGCCCTCTGCGGATGAGGGTGCGTTCGACCGGCTGTG
>NZ_SRLW01000180.1:0-20724 GCF_006518215.1 Myxococcus sp. AB025B | reverse complement strand
GGGTGGGCTGGGGGCTCCGACGGACGAGACGCTGTTCGGGTTCTCGGTGCGGGAGCTCTCGGCGCAGGATCCCGCGGCGCGCATCCGCGCGGCGGAGCGGCTCAAGGCGCTGTCGCAGCCCGCGGCGGCTCCGGCGCTGGCGAGCGCGCTGCACGCGGAGACGGACGCGGCGGCGCAGGTGGCGCTGCTCCAGGCGTTCGCGGCTCTGTGCCGGGAGGAGGGCGCGCAGGTGGTGTCGCCGCTGTTGTCCTCGCCGGTGCCGGAGGTGCGCATCGCGGCGCTCAAGGCGCTGTTGACGCTGGCGCCCCGGGACGCGGCGCCGCACCTGGCGCAGGCGATGAAGGACCCGGACCGCTCGGTGCGTCGGCGCGCGTCGCTGCTGGCGCTGGGGCTGGAGGGTGAGACGGCGCGCCGGCTCGGTGAAGAGGCCATCCACGACGCGGACGCGGAGGTCCGTTCGCTGGCGGCGCTGGCGCTGGGCGCGGGGAGTGGCGAGAACGCGCGGGCCTTGTTGCTGGAGGCGCTCGGGGACCGCGAGCCTCGCGTGCGCAAGGCGGCGGCGCAGAGCCTGTCGCGCATCCTGGGGCAGGACGTGTCCGGCGTCGTCGCGCTGGACGACACGCACCGGCGCCGTGAGATTCGTCGACTGGCGACGTTGCCGGTCAAGCCCGTGCGCGCGCGGCTCGAGGAGCCGGCGCGAGGGGTGGCCATGGCACCGGCGCCGGCCCCGGTGGTCGCGAGTGTGGCGCCCCCGGTCGTGGTGGCCCAGCCCGTGATGGCCGTGGTGGGGGCGACGCATCAGCAGATCACAAAACGCGCGGATGGTGTTCTGCACGGCCAGCAGGTAATGGCCACAGTGGGTGCCCGTCATCAGGCTGCGGTGTCGGCTCCCTCGATGGGTGCTCGTCCCGTCGCGCCGCCGACGCACGTGGCGCAGGCCCCGCAGGCCCGTTCCTCGGTGCCTTCGTCGACGCAGGGAGTCCAGGCGCCCCAGGCCCGCCCGGTTCCCCAGCCCGCGCAGCCCGTGGCCGCCCCGCAGCGCGCCGCGCCTTTGCCTTCCCGTCTCGCTGCTCCGGCGCCCCGGCTCTCGCCCGTCCAGGCGGCCCTCGTGGCCATGGGCGCCCCGGCGCCGCAGCCCGCGACGCGCTCCGAGGAGCCCCGGCCCGTCGCCGCGCGCCCGAGCGCCTCGCCCGTGGAGACGCTCTGTGCCCCCATGCTCCACGAGGTCCGCGTGGCGGTCCGTGGTCGCTCGCTCGCCGAGCTGACGGCCGCCCTGGGGGTGCCCGTCGAGCTCGCCCAGGAAGCAATCACCCTGCTCTCAGCCCGGGGGGCCGTGGTCCGAAGGGGACACAAATACTTCGCCGCTTGAGGCAAGGTAGCCGTCCCGTACGTCTTTCGAAGGGTCGTTCATGGAAGCGCCGACATACAGCTCGAAGCAGGTGGCCGAGATGCTCGGCGTGTCTCCGAAAGCGATTCCGGAGGACGCGAGGAAGGACGTGTACACCCCGGACGACGTCTGGGACCTGCGCACGACGCTCGACCGCTTCCCGGCCAAGGTGGGCCACCGCCGCCAGCTCTTCCTGAACTTCAAGGGCGGCACCGGCAAGACGTCCCTGTCCACGTCCTACGCGTGGCGCGTGGCGGAGCTGGGCTACTCGGTGCTCCTCATCGACCTGGACAGCCAGGGCCACGCCACCAAGTGCCTGGGCTACGAGGGCGAGGAGTTCGAGAAGACGCTGCTCGACGTGCTGGTGCGCAAGACGCCCCTGGCCAAGGTCATCCAGAAGTCCCCGCTGCCCAACCTGGACTTCGTCCCGTCCAACCTCAGCATGTCCACCATGGACCTCTCGCTGATGCCCATGGCCGGCCGCGAGTTCAAGCTGCGCAACGCGCTCAAGGACGTGGAGGCCCAGTACGACGTCATCGTCTTCGACGCGCCGCCGTCCTTCGGCCTGCTCAACCTCAACGCCCTGATGGCCGCGAACGACCTGTTCGTCCCCGTGCTGGCGGACTTCCTGTCGTTCCACGGCCTGAAGCTGCTGTTCGAGACGGTGCAGAGCCTGGAGGAGGACCTCAACCACGTGCTGGACCACGTGTTCATCGTGGTGAACTCCTTCAACGCCACCTTCAAGCTGGCGAAGGAGGCGCTGGAGGCGCTGCAGACGCACTACCCGGAGTTCCTGCTGCCGACCATCATCCGGCAGTGCACCAAGTTCGCCCAGGCCTCGAGCGAGGGGCGCCCCGTCTTCGTCGCGGACCCCACGTCGAAGGGCGCCAACGACATCCAGGCCATGATTGACAACGTCCTGCCGCGCCTCGTCGCCGCGGCCGCCGCCGCCCCGAAGAAGGGCACCCAGCAGGCTGGCTGAGATTCGCCATGAAGAAAGCCTTCGAACAGAACGTGTCTCGCGCCAAGCCGCGCCTCCGCCTGGGGGCGTTCACCGGCGCCGTCGAGCAGACCGAGCCCACCGAGCCTCCCGAGCAGGCCGCCGACGTCGCTCCCCCCGAGCCGACGAGCGCCGACCTGTCCGCGGAGGTCCGCGCCCGCATCGAGCGCGCCCGCGCTCCTCGCCCCACCGCCGCCGAGGCGATGGAGGTGGCGCTGTCGCAGCCCGAGGGGCCGCGCGCGCGGGAGCCGGTGTTCACCCAGCAGGTCGCCGAGCCGGTGACGTATGCGTCGCCGGAGCCGGAGGCCGCCGTCTACGACGACGGGGTGGGTGACACGCCCGTCACCTTCGCTGCTCCGCCCACCATGGCGTTCCACCTGGACGGCCTCGAGGCCGAGCCGTCGTCGGAGGCGCACCCCATGACGCAGGGCTCTCCCCACGCTTCGCTTCCCCACGTCACCGCCACCGTCGCGGAGCCCGTGGCCCGCGTCGAGGCGCCGCCGCAGGAGGTGGAGGTGCAGACGCCCGCGCCCCCGCGCGAGGAGGCGATGGACTCGGACGCGCGCCGCGAGCGGCTCAAGGCCCGGCTCAAGGCGGTGCGGGAGAATCCGCGCCCGGAGCCCCTGCCGGCCACCGTCGCGGAGGCGGGCCAGCGCGCGGTCGAGCGCATCACCCACCTGCAGGCGGAGCTGGTGAAGGTGAAGGCGGCGAACCTGTCCCTCACGCAGGAGCTGGAGGTGGCGCGCCGTCAGGCGGAGAAGGCCACCGAGGAGGCTCGGCTGCGCATGGACGAGGCGCGCCGGCTGTCGGCGGAGATGGAGGGCCGCGTGAAGCTGCTCGCGGACCTGGAGCGGGAGCTCGCGGCGCTGGAGGGTGAGCGCGACGAGGCGCTGCTGTCCCTCCAGGAGAACCGTCAGGCGCTCCA
This sequence comes from Myxococcus sp. AB025B, assembly GCF_006518215.1. NCBI lineage: Bacteria > Pseudomonadati > Myxococcota > Myxococcia > Myxococcales > Myxococcaceae > Myxococcus > Myxococcus sp. AB025B. The sequence goes on along the minus strand of NZ_SRLW01000180.1, from coordinate 17,412 downwards.
GGCCTCCGCGAAGGAGCACGAGAAGCTCGAGGAGGAGGTCTCCCGGGGCAAGCAGGCCCTGGTGGACAGCCTCGCCGAGGAGGAGCGGCTCGCCACCGAGCTCGAGTCCGCGAAGGACGAGTCGATGTCGCTGCGCCGCGCGGTGGAGGCGCTGCAGGGAGAGCGGGACGTGCTCGCCCAGCAGGTGGCCTCGCTCACCGCCGAGCGCGCCGAGCTGCTCGAGGCTCGCAAGGCGCTCGAGGCCGTGCACCGCGCGCTGAGCCAGGCCGCGTCGCGCTGAACGCGTCGTGGCCGTGGGCGCCCCGAACGGGGGGCGCCCGAGCCCGCGCCTACTTCCCGTCCTTCGCCACGTTGCTCCGCCCCGCGCCCTTCTTCACGGCGGCGACCAGCTCCGGCTGGAGCGGCGGGCTGCGCAACCCCTCCAGCGACAGCTCCGCGAACTCACCCTCGCGCGGCCTCAGGCTCGCGAGGAAGGTCTTCAGCCGCTCCTCGCGGTCCGCCTTCTTCGGGTGCCGTGAGCCCAGGCGGGAGCCGTCCTTCGTCTTGCCCAGGACCGCGATGTACTCCTTCGGGTCGTAGCCGGCCGAAATCATCAGCCGCGCGGCGAGCTGGTCCGCCGCGTACTCCTGCTCCTTGTCGTTGCCGCTCTCCGCCAGGCCGATGACCTTCTCCGTGAGGTCACCGAGCAGCGCCGTGTCGCTGTCCAGGTCCAGGTTGCCGCCGCTGCCTCCCGCGGCGATGAGCTGACCGGAGCCCGGCACGTTGGCCTCCATCGTCACCGCTACCTTGCACAGGCTCACCTTCGCGGCGTTGTACTGTTTGATGGAGTGCTTGAGCACCACGTGCGCGATTTCATGCGCGAGCACGCCCGCCAGCTGGCTCTCGTTGTCCAGCTCCGACAAGAGCTTCCGGGTGACGAAGACGTAGGCCCCCGGCGTGGACACCGCGTTGAAGTTCTGGTCGTCGTTGAGCACCCCGAACGTCCAGTCCAGCGTGGGCCTCGGCGACTGCGCGCCCAGGTTCTTGCCCACCGTGTTGAGGTACTCGTGCACCGCGTGGACGCTGGTGTCCTTCGCGCCGCCGGTGGTGCCCATCAGCCCGCCGCCGCCCTCCACCCAGTGGACCGCCATGGCGCTGCCGATGGCGTACTCCTCCTTCACCGTGGGCTCCACATCCAGCTTCGCGCACTCGTCGCGCTGCTTCTGCGAGGCCACCGAGTTGTTGACCGTCTTGCCGGCCACGTTCGCCACCTGCGCGAGCGTGACGCCCTTGCACGACACCGTCAGCAGCCCCAGGCCCAGCAGCGCCGCCGTCCTCCCGAGCGCCTTCATCACGAGCCTCCCTTCGGCTTGCTCTTCGCCCCGCCCGAGCGGGCCGTCGTCTCCGCGCCCACCACCGGATGCAGCCCCGCCGCCGCGGCGTGCTTCGCGATGTCCTGGGTGGACACGTCCTTGGCCGCCTTCTCCAGGCTCTGCAGCTGCGCCACCGCCTGCTTGTGCCCGCCGCCCTTCTTGTTGCCGTACGCGACGGCGCCGGGGCTGAGCGCCTTCACCGCCGCGCCGCTGGAGACGAAGCCCTCCGGGTTCACCTTGCGCTTGCCCTGGTCCCCGACGACGAGCTCCAGGTTGGGCGCGGTGGTGGACAGGTTGGACTGGAACACGAAGCCGCGCTTGCCCGTGGACGTCTTCACCTTGTGCCACTGCTTGTTCTTCGCGTCCGCGCCCTCCCACTTCACCTGCTCACCCGGCTGGAGGATGACCACCGCGTTCGCCGTGGGCGAGGGGCTCTCCATCACCCGCGTGTTCTTGGCCTTCACGTACAGCGAGCCCCCCACCGCCACCGCCGAGGACAGGCCCGGCAGCCCCATCATCAGCAACGCGGCCACCCACGCCGCTCTCGTTCTCATCCCCATGACTTCAGACTCCTTTCACTTGTCCAGGCTCGCCACGCCATCGAAGCCCGGCGGCGGCGACTCGGCATACTTCCGACAACGCTCCAGCAGCGCTTTCGTCGGCCCGTCGTCCACGTCCTCGGCCGCGAGCCGCTCCAGCGCCGACGCGGCCTCCTCGAAGCGCGCCTCCCGGTAGAGCGCCAGCGCCGCGTGGTAGCGCTCCACCGTCGCCCGCTTGCGCGCGTCCAGCCCACCCTTGAGCGCGAGCAGCTCGTACACGGTGACGGCCTCCGTCTTGCCCGCCACCCGCACGCGGTCCAGCTCGCGCACCTCGATGTGCTCGCGCGCCAGCTCGTACGTGCGCGGGCCAATCATGATGACCGAGCCGTACGCCTTGTTCGCGCCCTCCAGCCGCGCCGCCAGGTTCATCCCGTCGCCGATGGCCGTGTAGCTGAAGAGCTGCTCGCTGCCGAAGTTGCCCACGAAGTTCACCGCGGAGTTCACCCCGATGCGCGTGTAGACGTCCGGCAGCCCCCTGGCGCGGAACTCCTCGCGCATCGCGTCCACCTCCGCCTTGGCCGCCAGCGCCCCCCGGCACGCGCGCACCGCGTGGTCGTCCTGGCGCATGGGCGCGCCGAACAGGCACACCACCGCGTCACCGATGTACTTGTCCAGGCACGCGCCCTCCTTGAGCAGCACGCCGCTCACCCGCGTCAGGTACGTGTTGAGGATGCGCACCAGGCTGCGCGGGTCCTCCTTGAAGCGCTCGCTGAAGGTGGAGAAGCCGCGGATGTCGCTGAAGAACGCGCTGATTTCGACGTTCTCCCCGTCGAGCTTCGGCAGCTTGCGCTCGGCAATCATCTGCTCCACGAGCTTGGGCTCCATGAAGCGACTGAACGCCGCGCGCACGAACTCCGTCTCGCGGTTGGCCACCAGGTGGTTGAAGGCCACCGCCGCGACGCCCGCGAGCAGCCCCGCCATGGATGGCAGCGCCGTGAGCAGGTGCCAGCCCTTCGACAGCACCAGCCCCGCGACCAGATACATGCCCACCGGCAGCACCACCGGCCACGCAATCTCCAGCGGCGTCCAGCGTGTCGTCATCAGCAGCACCACCGACACCAGCGCCACCACCAGCGTGAGCCCCAGGTCCACCGCGAGCGGCGTGCGCGTGATGAAGCGGCCATCCCCCAGGAGCGTGTCCAGCACCGACGCCTGCTTCATGACACCAGGCACCTCCGCCAGGAACGAGGTGGCCTTGATGTCGCCCAGCCCCAGCGCCGTGCCGCCGATGACCACCACCTTGCCGCGGAACACCTCCCGCGGCAGCCCCGAGGGCTGTCCGTTCTCCCGTCGCACCCAGCCGTCCAGCACGTCCAGCAGCGGCACCGTGCGGAAGCGCTCGTGCAGCGGACCCCCGCCGTAGTCCATCGCCGCGCCGCCATCCGCGTCCACGCGGTACTGGCGTCCCCCCACCTTCAGCAGCCCGTCGGAGAGCTCCACCTTCTCCGCGCTGAAGAGTCCCGCGGCCACGCGCACCGGCAGCGTCGGGTACGTGTTGACGCCGTCCGAGTACGCGAAGCGCGTGCGGCGCATGAACCCATCCGGGTCCGTCTCCGTGTCCACCAGGCCGAAGCCATCCACCGCGCCCACCAGCACCGGAATCGGCGGCACCGGATGGCGCACGGCGCGCGTCCCGTCCGTGTCTCCAGGGACGTGGTGCTCGCCCGCCGCCTCGCGTCCCTCCAGCAGCGGCGGCGCGTGGCCCTGGACCTTCACGGGGAAGGCGAGCGCCCGCGCCATCGCCTCGGGTGTGACGGCGGGCAGCACGCTGTCATCCGGCGTGTCGGTGAAGGCCTCGCCGTCTTCCTCCGGGAAGGTCTCCTCGCCCACCGGGGGGGCGGCCTCGGGTGTCACCACGGGCACGGGGGGCGGGGCGAGCGGGGACGGCGGCGCCGCGTCGAAGTCCGCGCGGGGCAGGGGCTGCGCGTTGACGTTGGTGGAGACGCCGAGGAAGAACGGGATGCGCGTGTCGCGCAGCACCTGGGCGAAGGCCAGGTCCGTGGACGCGTCCGAGGAGCGCTCGTCCATCACCGCGTCGAAGACGATGGCGCGCGCGCCCTCCGCCTCCAGCTGCTCCACCACGCGGGCCCAGAGGTTGCGGCTGTAGGGCCACGTGCCGAAGTTGAGCGTGTAGCGCTCGTTGGCGCGGATGCCATCCAGCGTGCCCTGGTCGATGACCACCACCGACACGGTGGGCGACAGGCCTCGTCCTCCCGTGAAGGCCGTCAGCGCCTGGTCGTACGCGCCGCGCTCCAGGTCGTCCAGCCAGCCGCCCCACCACGCCAGGGCGGACAGCACCGTGGACAGCGCCGCGATGCCCAGCATCAACCGCCAGTGGTCACGCCAACGCTGACGGATGATTCTCCCGGTCTCGCCTGCCACGGCCCCCTCTTGCCATGTGTGGGGTGTATCGCGCGTCACACTAGCCCAAGCCCTCGCGTCCTCGCGGCAGACGAGCGTGAAAACAAAAAATCCCAGGTGAGCCTCGATACCCGGCTCGGGCGTGCTCCTCCGTCCGCCCTCCAGACGGAGGACATCCCGTCCTATTCTCGGGCGTCTCACGCGCCCGCCCACGCAGGGGCCGCGAATCGTACACCCGGCGTGTCCCGCTCCCCGCGAGCGGCGGTGTGGGCAGCGACAGGGCAGCCGAGCCTCCGTCAGTCCCACGTGGTGGCGGGGTGACTTCCTGGCGGTGTTTGCCGGAGTCGCGGTGCGACCGGACCTTACCTCTCAACACGGAAGGCGCGACGCCTCCCGTCCTCCTCTTCTCCGTACGCGCAAAAAAGGAGTCCGACGTGGCCCTGGACATCTTCCAACAGAAGGGCGTGCCCCTCGACAAGCAGGTCTTCACCTGGAAGGACCTGGTGCGCAGGCCCTACAGCAAGCTGGACGACGACGCCTTCACCCGGGTGCGCGTCATCTACATGAACGGCATCATGGCGGACGCCCTGCGCACCAAGCACATGATGGCGCGCATCAACGCGTCCTTGCGCGAGCCGCTCGCCCGCATCCGCCGCGTGGAGCACTTCGAGCAGACGCTCATCAACTGGCTCAACCCCGCGGACCAGAACCCGCTGGAGACCACGCTCGGCTTCGAGCAGGTGGCCATCGAGGTGACCGCCAGCGTGGCCCTGCGCGAGCCCGACCCCTATCTGGCGCAGACCTACCGCTTCGGGCTCCTGGAGGACTTCGACCACCTGTACCGCTACTCGGCGCTCTACGACCGGCTCGAGGGCAAGGACCCCAACAACATCACCCAGTCCTATACGGACATCATCCCCGGCCGCCCCACCGTGGTGGAGCACCGCCACCCCGTGGATGACCTGCGTCGCCCGTACGACAAGACGCGCGCGCACCCGCTGACGAAGATTCACGCCATCAGCATCACCGCGGCGGAGAACCAGACGCACGACTACTACATGACGGTGGGCCCGTTCTTCGCGGACCCGGTCGCGCGTCAGCTCTACGCCGAAATCGCCGCCATCGAGGAGCAGCACGTCACCCAGTACGAGTCCCTGCTCGACCCGGGCGAGACGCTGCTGGAGAAGTGGCTGATGCACGAGGCCGCGGAGGTCTACAACTTCTACTCCTGCCTGGAGTACGAGACGAACCCGCGCGTGAAGGAGGTGTGGCAGCGCTTCCTCGACTACGAGCTGGGGCAGCTGCACTTCGTCAAGGACCTGTTCGAGAACGTCGAGCGCCGGGACGCGGCCGAGGTGCTGCCGCGCACCCTGCCGGAGCCCATCGAGTACAAGCAGCACCGCGAGTTCGTCCGCAAGACGCTCAGCCAGGAGGAAGACCTGGCCTCCAATGGCCCGGACTACGTGCGCATGGCGGAGCTGCCGGCGGACCACCGCTCGCGCGTGTACCGCGACCAGCTCAACTCGGAAGGCTCGCCGTCGGAAATCGTCGCGGCCGGCTACCAATGGACTCCTGGCACGGAGCTCGCCGCGCGGGCACAGCGCATGGGCTCGGTGGTCGAGGGAAGGAAGGTTCACTGACATGAAGAAGACGACCAGTGACATGGGACTCAACCGCACGGGCATCGCCACGTCGCCCATCGACAGCGCGGACATCTTCCAGCAGGCGCAGGAGCGGCTGCCCAGCTCCGCGGGGGATGGCTCGCTCATCCTGGAGGTCCGCCAGCAGTACGCGCGCGAATCCGACGGTCTGGGCAGCGTGCCGCCGCCGGCCAACCTCAAGGGCGTGGCCAAGACGGCGGTGGAGCTGCTCAAGGGCGCCAAGCCCACCGTGTTCCTCGACAAGCTGGGGGAACGACTCGCCTTCGAGCGCTCGGGCTCGCGGCTCTACGAGGGCGCGCTCGCCAAGCTCGACGTGTACGGAACCTGGGAGGGTGGCCCCACCCGAGAGGGATTGGAGCGCATCCTCGACGACGAGCTGGCCCACTTCGGCCTCGTCTCCGAGACGCTGACGAAGCTGGGCGCGGACCCCACCGCGATGACGCCGTGCGCGGACCTGGTGGCCGTCACGTCCATGGGCCTGCCCGCGGTGATGGCCGACCCGCGCACCAACCTGCGCCAGTCGCTGGAGGCGCTGCTGGTGGCGGAGCTGACGGACAACGCGAGCTGGGAGCTGCTCATCGAGCTGGCGCGTGGCCTGGGCCATGACACGCTGGCGGACCGCTTCCAGCTCGCGCTGGACGCGGAGGCCGAGCACCTGACGCTGGTGCGCGGCTGGCTCGCCTCGGGCATCACCCTGGAGGCCCGCGCCGCGCCGGTCGAGGAGGCCGGCGCCCCGGTCTGACGACGTCGACTCAGAAGGACGAGCCCGGCTCCTGGAGGAAGCGCGCTTCCTCGGGAGTCGTGGCCCGTCCCAGCGCGTCGTTGCGGTGCGGGAAGCGACCGAAGCGCTCGATGACGTCCCGGTGCCGGCGCGCGTAGTCGAGCGTCTCCAGGCTGCCGGAGTGGTGCATCGTCAAGAGCTCGAAGAGGTCCACCGACAGCCGCTGGTCGTACAGCTCCTCGCTGTGCTCGAACGGCAGGTACATGAACCAGCGCCACACCGAGGGCAGCGTCACGTCCAGGCCCCGGGCCAGCGCGTGGCGGGCCACCGAGCGGGCCTTCGCATCCGTGGCGAACGCGCGCGGCGTGCCCCGGAAGAGGTTGCGGGGCACCTGGTCGAGCAGCAGGAGCAGCGCCAGGCACGTGCGGGCTTCGTTGCGCCAGGAGTCCAGCTCGCCCGCGGCCGCGCGCTCGTGGGCTCCCAGGAAGCGCTCCCTGCACTCCGCGTCGAAGGCCGCGTCGCGCTGGAACCAGACGGCCCGAGGTCGGATGCACGCTGGATTGCGAACCGGGTCCGCAGGCTGACCGAACCAGAAGTCGAGGACTTCCTCCGCACTCACCATGTCGTTCCTCCCCAAAGGCTCGATAGAGCGCCCACCCGTCAACAGTCAACGGGGGTGGACCCGGGGGCAGGTCGTCACCACCTTCCAGCGAACACTGCGCCCGCACGCCGCGCGCAAGGAGACAGACCATGCACACCTCGTGGGAGACCTCGACGCGCACGGTGCCGGGGCCGGTCAAGCGCACCGCCCTCAACCCCACGCTGCGCACCGAGTCCGTCATCGCGCTGGGCGCGTTCAGCGCGCTCACGCTGGGCGCCGCCGCGCTGGGGGCCCGCCACAGCACCGCCGACACGCGCTGGTACCGCCACCTGCGCAAGCCGCCCTTCCAGCCTCCGCCCGCCGCCTTCGGGCCGGTGTGGACCGCGCTCTACGCGCTCATCGCCGTCTCCGGCTGGCGCGTGTGGACGGCGCCGGCGGGGCCCTCGCGCTCGCGGGCGCTCGGCTGGTGGGGCGTGCAGCTGGGCCTCAACGCCGCGTGGTCCTGGCTCTTCTTCGGCAGGCACCAGCCCAGGAAGGCCCTGGCCGACAACCTGGCGCTCCTGGGCAGCATCGGGGCCTACATCGCCGCGACGCGCGAGGTGGACCGGCCCGCCGCGTGGCTGGTCGCGCCCTACCTGGCCTGGGTGGGCTTCGCCAACGTCCTCAATGGCGAAATCGTCCGGCGCAATCCCTCTTCCGGACACTGAGAATCGGCGGCGATGGCCCCGGCGGAAAATTCGCCGGGAAATCCGGCCGGGAAGATGGAGGCGGGGCGTCGTTGAGAGGGGCGACCCGCCATGGATGCTTTCGCCCTGCAACCACCTGCCGCACGCGCCCGTCGCCCCCGGTCCCGGGGCTTGACGGCCCATGACGCGCCGGTCCAGCCTGCACCCCGCGTGGATAGCGGGCCCCCCTCAACGCCGACCCTGGACAATCGCTGGTTCTCCGCCTTCGTCCGGACGCACGAGGCGGCGTTGCGCGCCACGGCGCTCCGGCTGTGCGGAAACGCGGCGGAGGCCAACGACCTGCTGCAGGACACCTACGAGCGCGGGTTTCGCAACCTGTCTCGCTACCGCCCCGGCACCGACGGGCGCGCGTGGCTGCTCACCATCCTCCACCACCTCTTCATCGACAAGTGCCGCTCGAAGACGCGCGAGCGTCGCTCGGACATGTCGGCGGAGGAGCTGGAGGAGCGCATCGCCGCGCCGGAGCCGGAGGCCGCCCCCGCGTGGGCCTCCATCAGCACGGAGCAGTTGCGCGAGGCCCTGACGCGGATTCCCGAGGAGTTCGCGACGGTGTACCGGCTCCACGCCCTGGAGGGGATGCCCTATCAGGACATCGCCGAGCGTCTGGGGATTCCCAAGGCGACGGTGGGCACGCGCCTCATCCGCGCGCGCCGCAAGCTGAAGGAGCTGTTGATGCCCGGCGCCACCGGCAAGGCGGAGGCGTCATGAGCGCCCCGGAGCCCATGGACCCGCACGACCTGGTGCACGCCTTCGCGGATGGCGAGCTGTCCCAGGAGGAGGCGGAGCAGTTCCGCGAGCACCTGGCCACGTGCGAGGTGTGCCAGGAGGAACTCGACGACATCCTCCAGCTCCAGGCGCTGGGCACCCGGCTCGGTGCCGAGGAGGCTCGCGAGGCCCCGCGCGACGTCGCCGCACCCGTGCAGCAGCCCGTGCCGCGGCAGCCCGTGGCGTCCGCGCCCCCGCGCGCGTTTCGTCCCGCGTGGAGCCGCCGCAAGTGGGTGGCCGCCGCCGCGCTGTCCGGCTCGCTGGCGGCCCTCCTGGTGCTGGTGGCGGTGCGCTCGGGGCCGTCGAGCGTCCGCGACGATTCGCAGCTCTTGGCCCTGGCGCCCACGCGCTCCATGGAGGCGCGCCTGAGCTGGTCCGGCGCCAGCGCGCACCGTCCCTACGGCGTGCTGCGCTCCGGCGACGAGCGCCCGCGCGAGCTGGTGCCGCTGCAGGCGCTGGCGAAGCTGGAGGAGCAGGGGGATTTGCAGGGCCTCGCGGTGGGGCACCTCTTGCGCGGTGAGCGCGAGCAGGCGGCCGACTACCTCCAGCGCGCGCCCGCGTCGCCGGACGTGGACAGCGACAAGGCGGTGGTGGCGCTGACGAAGGGCGAGCTCGAGTCCGCGCTCGTCCTGCTGGACGGCGTGCTGGAGAAGCACCCGCGTCACCCGCAGGCCCTGTGGAACCGCGCGCTCGTGCTGCGCGAGCTGGGCCTGGACGCGCTCGCGGCCGAGGCGTTCGACACCGTCGCCTCGCTGGGCGAGCCTGGCTGGGCGGAGGAGGCGCGGGAGCGCGCCGCGGTGCTGCGCCGTCAGCTGGAGGGACGTCGTGGGGCGTGGGACTCCGCGCAGCAGGCCGGACGCGCGCTCGCGCTGCATGGCACCGCGTTCCCGGAGGACGTGGCGCGGGCGGTGCCGGGCACGGCGCGCAACTGGCTCAACATCGCGCTGTGGACCGCGCCCTCCGCCGAGCGGGCGCGAGAGCTCCTGCCGCTGGCGCGGGTGCTGGACGCGCGCTACGGCGGCGACACGGTGGTGGCCTCCGTGGAGCGCGTGGCGGGGCTGGACTTCGCGCGCCGCGCGCCGTTCGCGGCCCGCTTCCGCCAGGTGCTGGAGGGCACCTTCGATGCCGCCTCGCTCGAGCCGCTGGTGAAGGAGCTGTCCGGCTCGCGGCACCAGGACATCCTGCTGGGCGTGCTGCCGCTGGCGGGCGGGCTGCCGGCGCACATCGACGTGTACGAGAAGGTGGCGCGCTCGCTCGGTGACTCGTGGCTGACGCTCAACGCGGAGCGCGAGCGCGCGCTGGCCGAGTACGGCAAGGGGGACCTGGCCGGCGCGGAGGCGCGGCTGTTGCGCGCGGTGGCGGCGTGCGAGGTCGCGAAGGCGGACTACCGCTGCGGCCAGCTGGAGCACCTGCTGGCGCACATCTACAAGGACGAGCACCGGCTGGTGGAGGCGCGCGAGCACGCGCTGGCGGGCCTGGGCTGGGCGCGGCAGACGCAGGAGTGGACGCTGCAGGCGGACCTGCTGCTGGTGCTGGGCGACATGGCGCGCTTCCGCAACGCCTTCGCCCTGACGCGCGCGTACCTGGGTGAGCAGGCCCTGCGAGACAGGGGCTGCGCGGCCGACCGGCACGTGCACGAGAGCCTGGCGTCGCTGCACGTCTTCGCGCTGCGTCCCCAGGCCGCGCGCGAGGAGCTGGAGAAGGCCCCGGTGTGCGACGTGCCCTTCTTCCTCAACGGCGCGTTCGTGCTGGCGGACCTGGCGCGGCTGGACCCGAAGCCGGGCGACGTGGAGAAGGTGCGCGAGGGCCTGGCGAAGCTGGACGCCGCGGGCTGGCTGCGCCCCGGTGAGAAGGCCATGGCCACGCACATCCAGGGCCGCGCCGTCATCGGCTCGGACCGCGCGGAGGGCCAGCGGCTGTTGGGACAGGCCATCGTCGCCGGTGAGCTGCTGGGCGCGGCGGACCCCGTCGCCGCCAAGGCGCGCGCGTACAGCTACTCGTCGCTCATCCTGGACGCGGGCTCCACCGGGGACTGGGCGCGGGCGCTGTCCCTCTTCGCGCAGGAGGCCCGCGTGCCGGCCCCCGAGCGCTGCGCCCTGGGCGTGGAGGTGCACGACGAGCGCACGCTGACGGCCGCGCGCGGGCCCACGGGTGAGCTGCTGGGCCACCAGGACGCGAGCCGCCGCTCGCCCGACTTCGACGTGGCCTCGCTGGTGCCCGCCTCCGTCATCGCCGCGCTCAAGCCCTGCGAGCACGTCAGCGTGTTCGCGCGCTACCCCGTGCACGGACAGGCGGGCCTGCTGCCGCCGGACCTCGCGTGGAGCTACCACACGGGCACCCGGGCCCAGGCGCCGAAGGTCTCCGCGCCGCGCCCGCTGGTGGTCTACGACGTGGACGCGCCCGCGTCGCTGAACCTGCCCCGGCTGCGCAGCTGGGAGCTGTCCGGCGGGCCGTCTGCGCGCCGCGTGGAGCTGACGGGCGCGGCCGCCACGCCGTCGCGCCTGCTGGCGGAGCTGGAGCAGGCCACCGAGGTGGAGATCCACGCGCACGGCCTGGTGAACCTGGGCGTGTCGGACGCGTCGCTGCTGGTGATGGCGCCGGAGGCGGGCGGCCGCTACGCGCTCACCGCGGGCCAGGTGCGGCAGCAGAAGCTGCGGGGCGCGCCGGTGGTGCTGCTCGGCGCGTGTCAGGCGGCCCGGACGGCGCCGTACCTCCACGCGCCGTGGAGCCTCCCCGTGGCCTTCGCCGAGGCGGGCGCGCGCGCCGTCATCGCCTCACCCATCGACATCCCGGACGCCGAGGCCGGGCCCTTCTTCGCGCGGGTCATGGAGCGCATCCGCGCCGGTTCCACCGCCAGCCTCGCGCTCCGAGACGAGAGGCTGCGCGTGTTGTCCACGCAGCCCGACAGCTGGGTGAAGACGGTCGTCGTCTTCGAGTAGCCCCGTCACCGCCGTCAGTCCCTCACCTCGGCTCGCACGAGCCGAGCACGCTCCACGTGTCTCTTCACACCAAGGAAACCACGCCCATGAAGACGCTTCGCTCCGCGCTGCTGTGCCTCGTCACGCTGTCCACCTTCGCCGCGTGCGGCGTCGACTCCATCGACCAGGCCTCGCCCGAGACGCTGGAGTCGCTGGGCTCCGTGTCGCAGCAGGCCGTGCTGCCGCCTCCGCCGATTCCCAACTACTGCCCGGGCACCACCATCCCCGGCACGCCGTGGGTCATCCCCACCGCGCCCACGGCGCTGTCCAGCATCCCCAACGGCACGCCGATGTATCCCAACAGCGCCTCGCTGCTCAGCGCGTACACCGTCATCGTCACGGACCCGAACAACGCCAACGCCTTCTACGCCTTCGGCTTCGACGTGCGCGCCCAGCGGCTCATCTTCTGGGTGTCCGGCGCGAAGACGGAGCTGCGCCGCCTCAACAGCCAGCTCGCCACCGACATCACCGTGCTGGAGACGTCCAGCGGCATCGACCTGGGCTTCACCTGGGGCTCCAGCGGCCAGGTCGGCGGCCCGCTCATCCCCCGGCCGGGTGTGGCCGAGGGCGCGTGGAAGGTCGCGTTCAACAACTGGGCGCAGCTCGACAACTACCTCATCAGCCCGCCCGCGCCCGGCACCGCCCCCGTTCAGTGACGCAGCTTCGAGGGGGGAGGCGGATTGAGGGCCAGCACGCCCGCCATGTAGCGCGCCTGGCCTTCCGTGGTGCAGCGGACCTCCTGGATGCGCCCCGCCACCTTCACCCGAACCAGCCAACCGTCATTGTCGCGAGTCCAAGCCGGAGTTTCCGTCGTCATGTCCCTGCTCCTCTCGGGTTCGACTTCTCTGGCGGGATGAAAAGCAGCCCTCGTGCCAGCGTCTGAAACACCTGAATCCAGGTGCTGGCTCGCAGCGGATGCACGGTGGTGGACAGGCGGGGCTGTAGTTCTTTCGGGAGCGGGGGTGGCGAAAGCTTCAGTGGACGTGGCGCTCCGGCTGGGAAGCGGGCGGGTGAGAGGGGGCCCCCGTCAGCAGGGGCAGGGCGACATGGAAGGTGGAGCCTTCTCCCACCCGGCTCTCCACCCAGATGCGGCCGCCGTGGCGCTCGACGATGTCGCGGCTGATGTACAGGCCCAGGCCCAGCCCGCCGTACGAGCGCGTGGACACGTTGCGCGCGCGGAAGTAGCGCTCGAAGAGCAGCTTCTGCTGGTCCTCGGGGATGCCGATGCCCGGGTCCTTCACCGACAAGAGCGCCAGCTCTCCGCGCGTCTCCAGCTTGACGTGGATGACGCCGCCATCGGGGCTGTACTTGAGGGCGTTCTCCACCAGGTTGGTGACCACCTGCTCCAGCCGGTATGGGTCCGCGAACACCTGCACGTCGTGCTCGGGCCGCTCGTAGCGCAGCTCGTGTCCGCCGCGCTGTGCCTCCATCGCCTGCAGCACGTGCTCCACCAGGCTGTCCAGGCGCGTGGCCTGCGGATGCAGCGCCAGCCGGCCCGCCTCGATGCGGGACGCGTCCAGCAGGTCGTTGATGAGCCCGGTCATGCGCAAGATGTGCTGGCGCGCGTGGCGCAGGGTGGTGGGGTCCACGCTCTCGCCGCGCTCGAGCCTGCGCTCCAGCGTGGCCAGCCGGAGGCTCAGCGGCGTCAGCGGCGTCTTCAGCTCGTGCGAGGCGATGGACAGGAAGTCGTCGCGCACGCGGATGGCCTCACGCGCCTCGCGGTAGAGCCGCTCGCGCTCCTCCTCGGCGAGCCTGCGCTGGGTGATGTCCTCCACCAGCACGCCCACGCCCAACAGGTGTCCGTCCGGCGCGCGCACCGGGTAGCAGCTCCCCGTGAGCAGCCGCCGGGGGCCGGGATAGCCCACGGCCTGGGTGTCCACCTCCTGGCCCACCACGGGCTCGCCGGTGTCCAATACCTGTTTCAGCATGGCCGCCGCGGCGCTGCCGCCCTCACCCAGCACCTCGTAGGGCGTGCGCCCCAGGTGGGCCTCGGGGGGCAGGCCGTTGATGCGCGCCAGCCGCCCGTTGACGCGCACGTAGCGCAGGTTCGTGTCGAGGAAGCCCAGCGCCACGGGCGCGGTCTCGAACAGGGTGATGAGCAGGGCCAGGTTCTCGTCGCGCTGGCGCTCTGCGCGGCGGCGCTCGGAGACGTCCTCGACCAGGCCCACGCCGCCCTCCACCTGTCCCGCGTCGTTGTAGCAGGGCGCGAAGCGGATATGGACGGGCGTCACCTTGTGGCTGGTCACCGCGGCATAGTCCCCCACGTAGTCCGCGCTGTGGCCGGAGAGCGTCTCGCGCACGCACGCCATGAGCTGCTCGTCGCGCAGCGACATGAGGTTGAGCCCCACCACCACGCGCTTGGGGGTACCGACGATGGTGGCCAGCCGCTCGTTGCAGGCGGTGATGATGGGCTTGGTGTCGTAGTGGAAGATGCCCAGGGGGGCGTTCTCCACGACGAGGCGATAGAGGTCGTCGCCGCTGGTCCGCCTGGCCTCACCACCATCGCGAGGCGGCTCCATGGGCTCGCGGATGGTGTCGATGACCTCGTGCAGGCGCCGGAGGCTGAGGACGATGCGCTCGTCCTCCCCCTCGCCGGAGGTGCCCACCGTGAGCTCCACGAGCACCTCCACGCCGTCCCGTCGTCGCGCGAGCACCTTCGTGGGTCGCCCGCCCAGCGCCTGCCTGCGCGAGAGCAGGTAGCGCACCAGGCTCTGGTCGCCTTGGTGATGGAATTGCTGGGAGAAGAGCTCGGCCACCGGGTGGCCCTGGAGCTGCTCGCGCGTCCAGCCGAGCAGGCACTCCGCGGCGCGGTTGATGAGGTACACGCGCTCGTGCGCATCGCAGGCGACCCACGGGTCGACCGCGGCGTCCAGCCAGGCACTGAGCTCCTCGTTGGCTGCGGCCATGTCGTCCCCTGCGCCCGTCGTCGGACGGAAAGACGCGAGCCGCCCACGCGCGCCATGGGCGTGGCCCCGCGAAGGGGCTCGTCCCGTGGTGTCTTACAAGTAGCCACGATGGACCTTGGACGCGCCGGTGCGGGGGCGCCGGCGCGCCTGGACGCTCAGCGCCGACGCTTGCTCGCGGGAGGCTTGCCCGCCTTCTTGCGCGCGGCGGCCTGCTTGCCTCGCGCGGGCTTCGGCGCGGGCGCTGGAGGAGGCTTCGTCAGGGAGAGCCCCTCCAGCTTCTCGCGCATCGCGCGCGTGGCCTCCTTCAGCGCGTCCACCTCCTCGCGCAGCGACGCCAGCTCACGCGCCTGGGGCTCGCCCTCGCGCAGCGCTCGCACCGTCTCGCGCGCGGCGCGGCGGGCGCGGGCATCGCTGAGCGGGGTGCCCTCCAGCGCGGGGATGATGCGCCGGTCTCCCAGGGTCCTCGCGGCCTCGAAGACGCCCATCTGCACGCGGAACATCGGGTCCCGCAGCAGCTCCGTCAGCAAGTCCACCGCCTCGCGCTGACGGCCGGCCACCTCCGCCAGCCGGGCCACGGCCTGCGTGGCCGCGCGGCGCAGGAAGGCGGGCTGGCCATACGCGGTGCGCGCCTCCACCAGCGGGAAGGCGGCGGGGTCCTGCGACTCGGCCAGCCCGTCCATGGCGCCCACGGCGATGGCGTCCTGGAAGGACGGGCGCGTGGAGGTGGTCTCCAGCACCGTCAGCGCGTCGGCGGCGCGCAGCTTGCCGTAGCTGCGCGCGGCCTCCGCCTCCACGAAGTAGCTGGTGTCTCCGGATTGCAGGAGCGAGCGCAAGAGCGCGATGACCTCCGCGTCGCGGCGGAACTCGCCCAGCGCGGCGACGACGGCGCGGCGCACGCGTGGGTGCTCGGCGCGCAGGCTCGCGAGCAGCCGGGCGCGGGCCTCCGGCGTGCGGATGCGGCCCAGGGCCTTGGCGCACGCGGCGCGGGTGCCCCAGAACAGGCGCGCGTCCGCGAGCGCGGTGCCCAGTGTCTCCACGGCGCGGTGGCCTCCGTCGCGGCCCAGCGCGTGGGCGGCCTCGGTGCGGGCGCGGGACTCGGGCGCGGCGCGAAGCTCCTCCAGCCAGAGGCCCACAGCCTTGTCCACCTCCAGCGTGCCCAGCACGTCGCGGCGCGGGTCCACGCGCACCTGCGAGGGCGCGGTGGGGCAGGGCAGGTGGAAGAAGTGCTCCGCGTCCGTCACGTCCAGCCGGTGACGGGTGTCCCGGCCCTCGACGGTGACGACGACGTCCAGCGGCAGGCGGAACAGGGGTGTGCCCGCGTCGGTGCGCTGCGTCTGGCGCACCTTGAGGCGCAGCCGGCCCTCCTCGGCCTCGTGGCGCACCTCCACCTTGAGCTCCGGGTGGCCGGGGGCGAAGACGTACTGGTCGAAGAAGGCGTCCAGGTTGTGGCCGGTGGCCTGCTCGAAGGCGCGCGACAGGTCCACCGTCTCCACCGAGCCGTGCCGGTGGCGCGAGACGTAGTGGCGCAGGCCGCGGAAGAACAGCTCGTCGCCCAGGCGGCGGCGCAGCTCGTGGAGGACCAGGCCGCCCTTCTCATAAAGGTGCCGGTCGAAGACATCCAGCGGAGCGTGGAAGCGGCGCGAGACGATGGGCCGCGCGTAGCGCTCCTTCACCTCGCCCAGGTAGGCCTCCAGGTCCGCCTGCCGGTGGTGGTCGGCCTCGTCCTGGCCGTCCGCGCGCTCCTTCCACAGCACCTCGAACCAGGTGGCGAAGCCCTCGTTGAGCCAGCCGTGGGGCCAGTCGCGGCAGGTGAGCAGGTCCCCGAACCACTGGTGCGCCAGCTCGTGGGAGATGAGGGGCTCCGCGTTGTAGTCCGCGTGCGCGCGCGCGTCGTGGAGGACGGAGTCGGTGAGGCTGGTGGCGGTGGTGTTCTCCATGCCGCCGAAGATGAACTCGGTGAGGAACACCTGGGCGTAGCCGCTCCATGGGTAGGGCTCGCCCGTGGCCTCCTGGAACACGCGCACCATCTCCGGGGTGCGGCGCACGCACCGCAGCGCGTCCTCGCGGCGCCCGCGCGGGAAGAGGTAGCGCAGCGGGACGGTGCCCGCGGTGTCGGTGAGCTCCTCGAAGTCGCCCACCGCGAGCGTGACGAGGTAGGGCGCGTGCGGCTGCTCCATGCGGTAGTGCTGGGTGCGCCGCTGGTCCTGCACGGTGTCGGAGACGAGCACGCCGTTGGAGAGCGCGGTGAGGCCGTCGGGGAAGGTGGCGATGAGCTCCGAGGTGGCCTTCTGCGCGGGCGTGTCCAGGCAGGGGAACCAGTGCCGTGCGTCGGTGTCCTGGTTCTGGGTCCACGCCTGACGGGGCCGGTCCGGGTAGGCGGCCTCCGGGCCCCAGAAGTAGAGGCCCCGGCGCGGGCGGGCGGTGTAGTGGATGGCCACCTGGGCGGCCTGGCCGGGCGGCAGCGGCGCGGGCAGCTCCACGCGCACGTGCGAGCCGGAGTGGGTGAAGCGCACGGGGCGCTCGTCGACGAGGACGCGCGAGACGTCCAGGTCCACCGCGTCGAAGGTGAGGGTAGAGGACAGCCGCACGGCGGACACGCGGGTGGTGCAGACGCCGGTGACGCGGCCTTGCTCGAAGTCGAGCTCCAGTTGGATGCGCACGTGCTCGGCGCGCAGGGGGCGCTCCGCGGCGTAGTGCTCGGTGGCGCCGGGGAGGCTGAAGG